>CAZXNX010000024.1:0-15343 GCA_964642225.1 uncultured Solirubrobacteraceae bacterium
TCGTCGGGCGGCGCGGCCGGCGCCCCGCGGGCCGCCGTGCGGCGCTCGGCGAGGGTGAGGACCGCGGGCAGGACGATGAGCACACCGGCCAGCGCCACGGCCAGATCGACCACCGTCACCGCGCCGAAGTCGCGCAGCATGGCGATGTCGCTGAGCATGAGGACGGCGAACCCGGCGATCGCGGTGACACCCGAGGCCACCACCACCGTGCCCGTGGAGCGGTACGTGCGCCGCAGCGCCCGGCCGTGGTCGTGCCCGGCCAGCCGCTCGCGCCGGTAGCGCTCGGAGAGCAGCACGCTGAACTCCGTGGCGATCGCGATCACCAGGCTGCCCAGCGCCACCGACATCGGGTTGAGCGGGATGCGGATGATCACCAGCACGAGCGCCGACCACCCGGTGGCCAGCACGATCGGGACCAGCGGGAGCAGGGCACGGCGCGGCGACCGCAACGCCATCAGCAGCACGGCGCCGACGAGCAGCAGGCCCAGCAGCAGCGCCAGGAAGCGCCGCCCGACGGAGGCGAGCTTGTCGTTGGCCTCGACGACCAGCACCGGGAGGCCGGCCAGGCGCGCCGTGACCCCGGCCGGGGGGTGCAGTGCCCGGCGCATGCCTTCGAGCACCTCCAGCTGGCGGTCCAGGCTCCCGACCTTGAGGCCGAAGGCCAGGGTGGCAGCGTGGCGGTCCGGCGTCAGGACGCCCTGGGAGAAGTAGGCGGGGACGGCGTCCAGGAGCGCATCGACCTGGTTTTGGCTCGACACCTTCTCGCTGGTGAACAGGCTGGAGAGCGAGAACCCGGGGCACAGCTCGGCCTGCCGGCAGCCACGCTGCTCACTGTAGCCGTAGCGCGCGAGCATCCGGCGCTGATAGTCGCCCATCCAGCGCACGACCGCGGGACTCGTGACGTTGTCGCCCTCGACGAGCACATCCACCTCGCCCGCCACCCCAGTGCTCTCCTGCAGGGCGGACAGCGCGCTGACCGCCGGGATGTTCTGGGGCACCAGCTTCTCCAGGTTGGACTCCACGCGCATCTGGGTCTCGGCGCCCCACCCCGCGAGCGCCAACACGACGGCGACCCCCACGACACGCCCCGGTCGGGCCATCGCGACGAGAATGGTCGCGCGGACCCCGCGGACCGCCTTGGCCCACGCCCGCCGAAGCGGACCGATCGCTGTGAGCAGCTCCCCCGCCCCCCTCCAGGCCGCGGCGAAGGCGGCGCCCAACCGACGGACGCGCGCCCCAGGTCGGCGGTGGGTGTCGCCGAGCCCCACGAGCGCGGCCGTGCCCAGAGCGAGGGCCATGAGCACCGCGACAAGGGTGCCGGCGACGAGCACGATGCCGAACTGCCGCACCATCGGGACCGGGGAGACCAGCAGCGCCAGGAAGCCGGCCGCGGTGGCCGCCGCGGCGATCGCGATCGTCGGCACGCCGCTCTGCGCGGCGACGGTGGCCGCCTGGCGGAATGTGCGGCGGGTCGAGCCGCGACCCCGTTCCTCCAGGACGCGGGCCTGGAGCTGGACCACGTAGTCCACCGCCAATCCGATGAGGATGGGCAGGACTCCGACGCTGGCCATCGTCAGCGACGCTCCCGCCAACGCCACCCCCCCGAACGTGACGGCGGTGGCGCTGAGCGCCACGGCGAGCGGCAACAGCCGCAGCGGGGCGCGGAACACGATGCCGAGGGTGAGCGCCATCACCATCACGGCGCCGATGAGCAGCAGGATCAGTTGGTCGGTGATGACGTCCGTGAGATCGGAGACGAGAACCGGTGCTCCGGTGACCAGGTAGCTGCCGCCGAACTGCGGCTTCCACTCCGGCATGGCGACGGCGTCCCGAATGAGCTGGGTGGCGTGACGTCGTTGCGCTTCACTGAGCCCCGATCGCAGGCGAACCTGGACGAGAGCGCTCGTGCTCGACGGAAAGAGGTAGGCGAAGCGGCGCTTGGGTGTCGCGGTGGCGCCGGTGTCCGCGAAGACCAGCGCGGCGACGAAGGTCGGGTCGTTCAGGGTTGGCAGCGAGTCGGTGCTCAGGTTGTACTTGGCCGCGAGGGTGCCGAGCCGCAGGAGGTACTGCTGCAACGCAGCTTGTCGGGCGGCCTCGGCCAGGGTCTTGGCCTGCGTGGCCGTGCGCCCCTGGGCCAACGCCACCTTGCGGGCCGCAGCTGCCGCGGCCTTGCCCGCCTTCTGGGCCGACTGCAACTGGTTGGAGAACTGCGTGCCGATCTCGTTGACCGACGTGTTGATGAACGTCCCCGGACCGAAGACGAACTTCACGGCATCGAGGGCGGCCAGCCGCGCGCACGGCCCACCGACACCTCCCGGCGGGACGACTCCCGACGGGATGTTGCCCGAAAGGCAGCCCTCCAGGCCGATGAGACGGTTGATGTCGCTGGTCAGGACCAGACGGGGGAGCGCGCCACGGACCAGGACGTAGATCGGGTCCTCACCGAACCGCTCCCGAGATCGATCGGTGGCCGTCGCAGTCGCGCTCCGACTGCCGACGAGATTGTCCGTGCCGGCACTCGTGTTCAGCGTCAGCGCCCACATGCCCCCGAGCAGGGCGAGCGCCACGAGAGGCACGGCGACGACGGCAGGGCGTCGTGCCGCGAGCCCCATGATGGCCCGAACCAGTCGCGTCACGCTCGAACCGTGCCGTTGCCGTCTCGTGCGCCGCCGCAATGGCCGCCCGCACCGGTGCTGCGATGCTCAGCGACGAGCAACCGGACCGGTGCTCGCGGTGATCTGCGGGTACGTCGTGAGTGATCCATCGGCGTTCGGGAACTTCCCCTGCTGCACGCACGGGGCGCCGTTGACCGACTGCCCGGTGGCGTCTCCGAGGAACGTGTACGTGACCAGCCGGTCGTACAGCGTCTGCGCGTTCGGGGGGGATCCCCTGGCGGGGAGCGGGATGTTGGGGTTGACGATTCCGGGCTTGAAGTTGGAGCAGCCGCGCGTCTCGTACCCCAGCAACCCTGCCTTGAGCCGCGCCGGCTCGAATGCGTTGGGGTAGCTGTAGGCCGAGCTGCGGTTGCTGCCCAGCCGCTGCTGGTAGGTGCTGAGGCTCTCCGGGCTCAGCGGGTTGGTGCTGCGCAGGAAGTGCACGGGCTTCTGCCCGAACACGGGCGGCGAAGCGGCCTGCGTCGCGGCCGCCGTGTTGGCGAAGAACGACACGAGCTCAGGCTTGTAGAAGCTCAGTTCGTGGAGAACGGGAACGAGCTGGCGGAGCGGCTTGTCGAACGCGCCCAACAGCGTCGGCAGGTCACCCAGGAAGGAGCGGGTGGCCGGCAGGCCATCCTTTCCGGCGGTGATGACAGGGCCGAGGGTGTCGATGACGTTCAGCAGGACCGGCGCGAGGCGGTCGAGCTCCTGCAGCGTCGGCGTCAACTCGTCTGCGACCGGCTGCAACTGGGTCACCAGCGGGTTGGTGTTCTTTGCGAACGCATCGAGGCGGTACAGGGTGGCGGCCGATTCCTGCTCGAACGTCGGCAGCGCACGGAAGGTCGCCTCCAATTGGCTGTTGCGGGCCGCGGTGGTGGCGAAGACGGAGTTGGCGTTGGTGATGAGGCTGCTCAGCTGTCCGCGCCGCGTCGACAGTGCGTTGAAGACCGTGCCGGTGTTGCGCACCACCCGGCGCACCGCCCCCTCCTGCGAATTGAGGAGCGCGACGAGCTCATCGGTGTTGTCGATGAAGGGCGGGAGCGAGCCGAGGGCGTTGGAGAAGTCACGGCCCCGACCGCCGACGGCGATGGCCGTGGTCTGGATCCACGTCTCGAAGGCGGCGCGGGTCTTCGGGTCGAAGGTGCTGAGGATCTCGTCGAACTGCACTGCGGGCTCGACCCGACCGGCGGCCAGGGAGCCATTCTCCGGGATGTCGGGGCCGTTGGGGTTCCCCGGGGTCAGCTCCACGTACGTCTCGCCCAACAGGGTCTTCTGGCGCAGGGTCGCACGGGTGTTGGTGGCCATCGGAGCGAAATTCGCGTCGATCTGGATGGTCGCCTTCGTGGTGCCGTCGGGGGCGGAGTCCAGCTTGGTCACCTTCCCCACGGACACGCCGGAGATGCGGACATCCGCTTCCTGGGCAAGCTGGCCGGCAGCGGGGAAGCTGATGTTGAAGCGATAACCCTGGGGCTTGAGAGGGGTTGGCCCCCCGAATGCCAGCCACAAGTACAGCAGCAGGCCAAAGCAGGACAGTGCGAAAACGACCATCGTGAGGATGCGGCCGACGGAAGGAGCCTGCTTCTGCACTAGCGCGTCCCCCCTTCCACGGGCACGTCGGTGAGCGCGGGTGACTGCGCCGCCTGCGGGGTCGTCGTGGCCGGGGGCGTCGCGGTGACGACCGGGCTGGTGGACTCCGTCGTGGCGGCCGGTGTCGTGGCGGCCGGTGTCGTGGCGGTCGTCGTGGCGGCCCCCGTGCCTCCCGACGCGTTGGAGGTCTTCGCGGCCCGCGTGGACGAGGCCGATCGTGCCGCCCCCGTGCAGCCGCCGGCCGCCGCAGTCGGAATGTTGGCCATCATCGAGAGCGCTCCGAGCGGGTTGTTCTGGTTCTTGGCGAGCGACTCGACGACGTTGGCGTTGGAGCAGTCGACCAGCAGCAGAGCGCGCCGCAGCGGGCCGAGCGCGTCCTGTTGCGATGACAGCGACGCCGCGATGTGGTTGGCCCACGAGAGGTAGAACAGGAACCCGGGCTGCGCGTTGCCGTTCGGGTTGTAGGCCAGCACGTTGAAGAGATAGTTGAGGACGTTCAGCGACTGCGTCACGTCTGGGGCGGCCGCAGCGAGATTGGCAGCGGTGGGCTTCAGGACCCGGACGGTCGGCTGGGCCGCAACGCTGAACGGGCGCAGCTGGTTCTTCAGGACGGCGGTGGTCTGTTCGAAGAAGTCCTGTGAGGCGACCTGCGCCGGCTTGAGGTTGAGCGCGAACGGCTCCAATGCGGTCAGCGTGGGCCCGAGCTTGGTGCCGAGCTGGTTGGCGCTGATCACGGCCTGGTTCGTGGCGTTCAGGGCCGCAGGCAACTCGCCGATGGCCGAGCGAACGTTCTGATCCTGCGCCGCGAAGTCCTTGAAGACCGCGTTCGAGCTGTCGATGAAGGCGGTCAGGTCCTGATCCTTGTCCGCAAGTGCCTCACCGATCAGCCGCAGATTGTGGATGTTGCGCTTGACGTAGCTGTGGCGGACAGCCAGGAGCTTGGTGATCTTGTCGATGTCCCGTGCGGTCGGGTCAAACCGCCTCAGCGTGGCGGCGAGCGCCTTGCGGTTGCCGTGCAGGCCCTGCCCGGCGCCGCCGACCAGCAGCTTGAGGTAGTTGCGGGTGCCGGTGTCCAGCGCCGAGAGCACCTCGTCCGGGTTGACGTTGGGCAGCGTCTGGGAGACCGGGATCGTGTAGCCGTCCGGCGCGCTGCCCGACGACTTCGTGCCCGGGTTGAGCTGCAACAGCATGTCGTTGAGCCCCGTCTTGGGCCGGGTGAGGATCGTCGCGTTCTTGTGGATGTCGTCCGCGTACTGGGCCTGGATGCTCATCTTCACGACCGCACGGCCGTTCTTCAGCGTCACGGCCGAGATCTCACCGACGGGGACACCGGCCATGGCGACCGTCTGGCCCTGACCCGGGGTGATCGCCTGCGCGGTCTGCATCTCCGCATTCAGCGTGTAGAAGTCGGTGCCGACGAACGGCACCCACGCCGGCAGGTAGAACCGTTGGTTGGAGAGGATGTAGCCGCCGACGAACGTCGCGATGATCGCCAGCACGGCGATCGCGATCGCATCGCTGGAGTAGTCCTTGATGGCCTTCTTCATCGACCCGTCTCCGTGGTGCGGTACGGGTTGAGGCGAGACAGCAACTCGTCGGCGACGGAGCCGTCGTTCTTGCGGGCCGCGCTGGTCGAGCTCGACGTGCTGCGGGCCTGCGTCGCGCTTTGTGGCGTGGCACTCCGCGTCGTGGCACCGGACGCCGGGACGGTTCCGGTGGGCGTTGACGTCGGGAGCACGCCGGGCGCGCCGCCCTCACGGGGACCGACCTTGGCCGCGTTGAGGTCAGGGATGGGCTGCTTGTAGCAGGGCTTGGACGACACGATCGGCGGCGTCTTCTTGGTGTACGCGGGCCGCGTGCCCAGGGGCGGCACGATGGCGTTCCCGAACAGCGCGCCGTGCGTCGTCGCACCGGTCTTGACGAAGGTCGAACCGCCCTGCGGCGAGACCCGGATGTACTGGCCGTTGCCGTCGAAGTTCTGCCCCTCGCCGGCGAACCCGACCATGGAGTACCAGAACTCCTTGTAGTTCTCCACGCCGGTGGACAGTGACCCGTCTTCGATCTTGATGTCGCCCGTGGGCAGGAACACCTTGGTCTGGCACTTGGACAGGAGGTCTCCCTGCTTGAAGGTCTGGATGCCGTCCGCTGCCACCGCGGCCAGGCTGGCCGTCGTCGGCTGCAGCAGATCGGCCAGACCACCCAGTTCGGAGGGGCCGACCAGCGGTGTGGCCTGTTCGATCCACGGGGTGGCCGCGTCGATCGTGGCCTGCGTCTCCTGCGTGCCGGGGATCAGCTCGAGCGCAAAGCGCCGGGTGGCCGGGAACGAGTTGTTGAGGCTGACCAAGGCCGTGTTCGCGTTCGTGAGGGTCGGCCCGAGCAGCCCGACGGCCGCGGTCAGGCTGCTCGACTGGGAGGCGAACGCGGACAAGGTCGTGTTGAAGTTCGTGACGAAGTCCTTCAGGACCCTCTCGTTGCGGTTGACCGCCTTGCTCACGATGCTGAGCGACGCGATCAGCCTGGAGAGGTCGTTCGGATCCGCACCCTGGATCGCCTGGTTGACGATGGCACTGTTCTTCGCCGCGCTGGCGGAGTAGTCCAGAGCCTGGTTG
Source organism: uncultured Solirubrobacteraceae bacterium (assembly GCA_964642225.1). Lineage (GTDB taxonomy): Bacteria > Actinomycetota > Thermoleophilia > Solirubrobacterales > Solirubrobacteraceae > JBBQCW01. The sequence continues at coordinate 6,851 of CAZXNX010000024.1, forward strand.
AGGGCCTGGCCCGCCGTCTTGCCTTGCACCTGCGGGTCCTGGGTGAGGTCCTCAGCCGCGGTCGGCTTGTCGTTGAGCGCGCCACCCAGGCTCTGCAGGAGCTCCTGGAGGTCCGCCCGGGTGGGCTGCTGGAGGGCGGTCAGCACCTCGTCGAGCTGCACGGGGGTGGCCGTCTGGGTGATCGCGACCGTGTCGCCGTCGGACAGTGCCGGGGCCGCGGGGGTCCCCGGCTTGAGGTCGACGAAGAAGTTGCCCTCCAGGAAGATGCGGGGGCGGATCTTGAGCTGCGCGTCCTTGTGGATCGGGAGCCCGTTGTCGTCGATCTCCATCTCCACGATCGCGGCATTGGTCCCCGGCTCCCGCCGGACGTCGACGACCTTGCCGACGTTGACCCCGGCGATGCGCACCGGCGACGACGGACGGATCGAGTTGGCGCTCTGGAAGACGGCGTTGAGGCGGAAACCGTGTTCGAACGGAATGGCCTTGGTGAAGCCGAAGTAGGTGATGATCAGCACGACCACCGCAGCGAGAATGCCGACGGTCACGGGGCTCATGCCCGTGCGGTCCTTCCGCAGCGTGGGTGCGCGTGTGCTGCGCTTGGCCATCAGCGGTACCCCCCGTAGATCTGCGTTCCCTGGTTGCCCGGAGGGTTGCCGATCATCTGCTGGTTGGGGGTGTAGACCTCGCGGCCGGCCTCACACTCGCGGGTCTGGCCGGGAGCCGCCGCGATCGGGTACAGGTTGGAGTGCAGCCAGTTGGCCGCCTGATCCTTCGGGGTGGGGCCCCCGCCGTTGGCCGGGGCCGTCGACGGCCCGGACTCGCTGTTGGGACCCACCGGCGCCGAGATGACGTCGAACCGCTGGGCGGTTCCGATGCTGTCGCCGTCGCTGAGGAGGTTTGCGGCATTGCGTAGGAGCAGCGTCGGGTACTTGCACACGGTCTGCGAGGGGGTGAAGTACGACAGCGTCGGGTTGAGCTCGTCCAGCGCGCTGGTGAGGTCGAGCACGCCGAGTGACGTGAGCGGGTCCTCAGCGAACGTCTGTACGGCCTGGAACGTCGGAATCAACTCCTGATTGAACTTCACCGAGCGCTCCAACACCGGGGTCCCGGTGACGACAACCTGGGCCAGGTCGGGGGCGGCCTGGCTCAGCGCATCCACCCCGGGGGCGAGCTTCTTGAGCAACGTGGTGGAGTTGGCGAGGAAGACGCGCTGACCCGGGAACGTCGCGATCGCCGCCTCCTGCGCCGGAACACCGTAGGTGATCGAGTCCTGCAGGTACGGGCGCGCGACGTTCGCGATCGCCCCAAAGGTGGTGTCCAGGTTGACGAAGAGCGATGCCTGCTGGTTTCCCACCGGCGCCACCTCGGCCGCGGTCTGTCCCAGGGCCTGGAACAGCTCGCCGAGCCGGGTGCGGCGGTCGGCCAGGTTGGCCATCACCGGGATGAGGTTGCGCACGAGCGACGGAGCGTCCTCGAGCGCGCGGTTGAGGTCCTGCCCTCGACCGGCGAACGCGTTGCCGAACTCGAAGAGATTGACCCGGGACGCCACCCGGGTGGGCGCCGAGAACATGCTGATGAACTCGTCGAACTCCACCGGCTCGGGCCGCGCCGCTCGCAGGGGAATGGTGCCTCCGTCGGGGAAGCCCTTGGTCGAGGTGCCCTTGGCGATCTGGACGTACTTCAGGCCGAGCGACGACCGTGGGCGGATGAGCACCGTCGAATCCACCGGCACCGGCTTGACGGAAGTCTCAAGCTTGGTGTGCAGGACCGCGTAGTCGACGCCGGTCTTCTTGGTCTTCACGTCGATCTTGTCGATCACGCCCACCCGGGTGCCACCGATGCGCACCTCGTTGCCCTCGGTCAGGTTCGCAGCGTTGGGCACCTGGATGGTCAGGTTGTAGGTCGGCACGAACGGCAGGCCGGAGTTCGCGTTGTAGGCGAGGAAGACCGCCACGATCACGACGAGCGTGGTGGCGGCACCGATCAGCACGGGATTGGCGGCGATGGAGTTGCGACGCATCAGTCGCCGCCCAGGAGGTAGTCGAGGAGCGGCTCGGCCGGATCGGACGACGGCGTCTGCGGGCTCTTCTGTTTCGCTGAGGGACGCGGCGCGCTTCCGCGATCGCTCACGTCGGGCAGGAGCCCGGACGGCAGCTTCAGTGGCTTGGTGTCATCGACGGGATTCGCCTTCTGCGTGCCCGAGTCGCTCTGCGACGCCGGCGTCGCAGACGTGCGGGCCGTGCTCACGGATCGCACCGACGACGAGGGCTGCTTGTAGAAGTTGGCCCAGCAGCGCGGGTCACCCGGCGTCACCTGGAACTGGTTGCAGAAGTCGACGCCGACCTGGGCGCGGAGGTAGTGACCGAACGTGTCGTACCCGTTGGTCGAGGCGACCCCGTTGTAGATGACGTTCATGAGCTGCTCGATGCCACCAGTGTCCTTGAGCGACGTCAACAGCGCGGACAGGTTGGTCGCCGCCGGCTTGAGGGCCACCGAGAGGGTCTTGAGCTTCTTGGCGGTCGGCAACGAGGCCGTGAGCGCCGTGCTCCCGGCGTCGGCCGCATTCCCGAGGGACTGGAACGCGGGCGTCGATGCGCGGGCGAAGGGCGCGACGTTCTCGGCCAGCTTGTTCAGGCTCGGCGCGGTCGCCCCCAGCTGGTCCAGAATCGGGACGAACTGATCGGAGAAGCCCTTCAGCTCGTTCATCGTGGGGGTGAGCTCGGCCAGGAACTTGGGCAGCAGCTCCAGGTTCTTCTGGAATGCCGCGCTTCGTGAGGCCGTGGCCTCGTTCACGGTCGCCGCCTGCTTGAAGTAGTCAGCGAGCTGCCGGCGATCCCGGGCCAACGGCGCCAGCGACTTGTCGCCGTCGACCGCCAGGTCGGCCAGCGTCTTGTTCTGCTTCGCGAGGATCGCCAGGACCTTGTCCAGGTTGCGCAGCGCGGGGTTAGCGTCGCGGATCAGCCGGTTGATGTCCTGACCGCGCGCGCCGAGCCCGATGCCGAACTCATTGAGGATCACGGTCAATCGCTCGCGGAACGGCAGCCGCATGACGTTGCCCACGAGGTCCAGATCGACCGGGGTGACCGTGTTGGACTCAGGGAGCAGGTACTGCCCCTTGCCCGGGCCGTCCTTGATCTGGTGCAGCTCCGGCGACGGGTTGTTGCCCACCGGGTGGGGCTGCGTCGGGGTGCACTCCACGTACCGCTCACCGATGAACGACTGCGGCCGGATCGTGCAGGTCGCGTCCTGGCGGAAATCGTCGAAGCCCGGCTTCTCGATGTCCAGCACCACAGCGGCCTTGTGGCCGCCGGCGGCGGTCTCCAGCGCGCCGATCGACCCCACCACGACCCCGGCGACCTTCACGTCCTCCCCGGGGATGACCGTGAAGGCGTTGCGGAAGATGGCGCGGACCTGGTAGGTCCCACCGTCGTCGTTGCCTGCGCCCGTCGCGACGAACACCAGCACGACGGCCACGACCAACACGGAGACGATGGCGATGATGCGCCTCATGAGCCCACGCCCGTGCGGGAGGAGGCAACAAGAGTCATGGCGACCGAGGTCATGGGCCGACGCCCATGCCGCGAGCGGAACCGCAGCTCATGCGAGGTCGAGGTCATGGGCCGGGCACCGCCAACGTCGGGTCGCAGTCGAGATCGCCTGAGGTGTCACGGAACGGGGCCGAGCCATCTGCCGGGAACTGGGAACCTGATCCGGGACACCGCTTGACGACCCCGGTCTGGTAGCCCTTCATCCGGTCCGACGGCGGGGTCCCGACGAGGTTGTTGTCCCCGTCGAGGCCGAACGCGTTGAACGACGGCGACGCCCGCACGTAGTGACCGTTGGCATCGTAGTTGGTGGCGCTCTCCCCGAAGTCGCGGAACCAACCGACGAGCTCGGGCGCGTAGGGGCGTAGGAACTTCAGCACGGGCGTGACCTTCTCCAGCGCCTTGACGGTGTTGGGGATGCTCGTACCCGCCGCGCTGGCCAGCGCCGGCTGCGAGTTCAGCAGGTCGTGGAGGTCGTTGTTGGGCCCCGGCTGCCCGAACGTCTGGGCCACCTTGGAGAGGGTGGGCCGGGCGCCGCGCAGCAGCGGTCGAAGCTTGGCCAGGAACGGCGCCAGGTTCTTCGTCGCCGGCTTGGAGACGTCAACGAGCTTCGTGAGGTCGTCCAGGGTCGCGCGCAGGTTGACGAACGTGGTGCTCCCCTGTCGCAAGGTCTGGGGAAGGATGCCCAGCGCCTGCGAGAGCGACTGGTTCTCGGCGGCGATCGCCCCCGCCGTGGTGTTGGCGTTGGAGACGAGGCTCGTGAGCTGCTCGCTGCGCTGTGACAGCGATGTCGCGAGCCCTGCCGTGTTGATCACGAAGTCCTGAAAGGTCTTCTGGTCCTTCGTCAGCTGCGCCGCGACGGCGGCGGTGGAGGACAGCGCCGGAGCGGAGTACTTGAGAGACGCGTTGGCCTGCGGGCCCTTCCCCTCATACTGGCTGGCAAACCCCTGAATGAGGTTCGACAGCCCCTTGCGGGTCTTGGCGTCCAGCGTGTTGAAGAGCTGGTCCAGGTCGACGGCCGAGGTGGTGTCGTTGGCGTCGAGGGTGGCGCCGTCCTCGATCTCGGGCTCGTTGCTCGGGCCGGGCGTCAGCGCGATGTAGCGGTTGGCCACGCCGGACAGCGACGTCAGGCGCACGACGGCGCTCGTCCCGCGGTGCAGCGGGACGAAGCCGTCCTCCAGGTCGATGCCGACCGCGGCCTGGTTGTGGTCGGTCAGCTCGATGCTCGTGACCGACCCGACGCGCCGCCCGCCGACCTGCACGTCGTCGTCGTTCACCAGCTGGCTGGCGTTCTGGAAGATCAGCGTGTAGTGGGTCGTCCCGCCCCCGCCGAACAGCACGATGCCGACGGCCACGACCGCGACCACGAGCACGCCGATGACCGCCACACGGGCAAGGGTCATCGGACGACCTCGAGGGCGTCGCGGGAACGGAGGGACATCAAGCGGGTCGGAATCTGATGGTGGAGCGGTAAGGGAACGATGTGATGATGCTGATGCACTGTTGAGTGCAGATGAAGCAGGCCTAAAGCGTCTTTCGCGCCGGGGGCGCTATTCCATGCCCAGCGGGCCCTGGGACTCACCGGAGAGGAACTGCCGGACGAACGGGTTGTCGGAGGCGAAGAGCTCCTCGGCCGGCCCCGATTCCACGATGCGCCCCCGCCACAGCACGGAGATGTGCTCTGCGACCCTGCGGGCGCTCATGATGTCGTGGGTGATGACGACGTAGGCGCCGCCGTTCTCTTCGTGGATCTCCTGGATCAGCTCGCACAGCAGCGCCGTGCGGACCGGGTCCAGGCCGGAGTCCGGCTCGTCGAAGAGCACGATGTCGGGGTCGAGCACCAGCGCCCGGGCGAACCCGGCCCGCTTGCGCATGCCCCCGGACAGCTCGTTGGGGTACTTGTCGTGCGCGCCGCCGAGCCCGACCTCCTCGAGGCGGCGGTTGACGATCTCGCTGACCTCCTCCTCCCCCTTGTCAGTGTGCTGGCGCAGCGGGAACGCGACGTTGTCCCACAGGTTCATGGAGCCGAACAGCGCGCCGTCCTGGAAGAGCACGCCGAACTTCTTGCGCATCTCGAACAGGTCGTCGTCGGCCATGTGCGGCACGGAGTCGCCGTGCACGAGGATGTCGCCCTGGTCCGGGTAGAGCAGGCCGACCATGTGCTTGATGCACACGGACTTGCCCGTGCCGGAGGGCCCGAGGATCATCGAGATCTTGTCCTCGGGGATGCCCATGTTCAGGCCCTTGAGGATCTTGTTGCGGCCGAAGGCCTTGTGGACGTCGATGAACTCGATCGCGTCCGGGACGCCGGTGGGCCGGTTGAGCCCGGTGTGCCACTGGTACTCCTCGGCGTCGGTCGGGTCGTCCGACAGGCGCTCGTGGACGACCGACACCCGCGGGGACTCCTCCTCGGCGCGCTCCTCGGCGTCCGCGGCGGGATCGTCGTCGGGCAGGCCGCCCTCGGCCTCGACCTCGGCCGCGGCCTGCCGCTCGTCGGCGCGCATCTGCGGCGACTCCCCGGCCAGCTGCTCCTTGTCGGGCATCGCCTGCGGGGGTGTCTCCTCGCCGTCGATCGCCTCCGGCTCGTACCTGGGTTCGTCGTCCGCCATGTCAGCCTCCGATCGGGGCTCTGGGGTTGGCTCCCCAGAAGACCTGCGTGCCGAGCATCCCGATGAGGTGCACGAGCACGATGTTCAACACCATCGATTTCGCCGTCGCGGTACCGACGCCCACGGGGCCGCCGCTCGCGTTGTAGCCGTAGTAGCAGCCGACGAGCACGATGACCGTAGCCATCGACATGCCCTTGATCAGGCTGAATAAGAGGTCCCCGGGATTCTGGAACATCCAGAAGATGAGGAAGTAGCCGCCGGACGAGACCTCGCCGATCTGCTCGACCACCGCCAGGTAGCTCGCCAGGAACCCGGCGCCGACGGCGGCGATGTACATGAAGGGCAGCACCATCCAGGCGGCGAGCATGCGCGTGGCGCACAGGAAGGTGATCGAGTTGATGCCCATGACCTCGAGGGCGTCGATCTCGTCGGAGATCCGCATGGACCCCAGCTCGGCGACGATGCCGGTGCCGACCTTGGCGGCCATCATGTACCCGAAGGCGTAGGGGACCAGCTCGCGCAGGTCGCACCACGCGGCGAACACCCCGGCGTAGGCCGGCGAGCCGACCGAGCGGTTGAAGTACGCGCCCTCGATGCCGCACTGCAGGCCGATGATGAAGACCAGGCCCCAGATGACGAGCGTGGAGCTGAGCACGAGGATGCCGGACTGGCGCAGGGCCTCACCGAAGAAGCGGAAGACGCGCAGGCTGAAGATCTGCCCGAGGATCTTCCCGATGAACTTGATGATCTCCCCGAACGAGGAGAACCATTCGCGCGGGACGGCCAACCAGGAGGACGCGTTCATTTGATGATGTTGATCTCCGGGTGGGTGGCCAGGAGCGTCTGGGTGAAGACGTAGTTGAACGAGAAGATCCCGAGGAAGGCGATCACGACGGCCTGGTTGACGGCGCGACCCACGCCGGCGGCTCCGCCGGATGCGGTCATCCCCTTGTAACAACAGACGATCGCGATGATCGCCCCGAAGAGCGTGCACTTCAGGACAGAGCCCCACAGGTCGGTCACCGACGCGTTCGTGAAGAAGGTGGCCCAGAAGGGGCCGAGCGGGGCGTCGTTGACGAGCGTGGCGAGGATCCCGCCGAAGATGCCGAAGAGGACGGCGAAGACGTCGAACAGGCCGGTGACGATCATCAGGGCCAGGAAGCGCGGGACCACGAGGTTCTTCACGGGGTCGACGCCGAGCACCTGCAGGGCGTCGAGCTCCTCACGGATCTTGCGCGCGCCGAGGTCGGCGGTGATGGCGGTGCCGGCCACGCCGGCCAGCACGATCGCCACCACGAACGGGGCGAACTCGCGCACGGAGGCCAGCACGAAGAAGCCGCCGAGCCGGTCGATGGCGCCGAAGAGGACGAGGAAGTTGGCGGACTGCAGGCCCGGGGCGCCGTAACCGAAGGCCACGGTGGAGATGAGGAGCGGGAACCAGCAGAGGCGCAGGGCGAAGAGGAACTGCGAGACGAACTCGCCGCCGTAGGGGTACGGAGGACGCACCGCCGAGAGCATGGTCTTGCCGGTGAGGATCATCATGTCCCCGACTTCTTCCAGCACGTTCTTCGCCGGAAGAAACGCGCGATCGGCGGTGTTGCGTACCACGGTCCTCCCTCCTCAAGATCTCCCATGGGCTCACCCGGTCGGTGGGCCCACGGCCGGAGCCTACGTGAACGGGCGGACCGGTGCCATCAACATTGCGCGTCGGCGCACGAATGCCCGTTGACCGCGGCGGCGGTGACCATGCCGTGTGGTACGTTCGCCGCCGTGAGGAGGACCAAGGTTCACGCGTTCGCAGCGCGCGCGGCTTTCAGCACGGCGCTCGTGGCGAGCACCGTGGCGCTGGCCGCGTGCGGAGGCGGCTCCACCAATCAGGCCTCCGACGAGACGAGCGGCACCTTCAAGGTCGATCTCGCCGCCCAGTTCCCCCGGCGCCAGCAGCTCGCCGAGAACCAGACCTTCGTCCTGCGCGTGCGGAACCGGTCGACCGAGGCCATCCCGAACATCACCGCCACCGTCGACGGCTTCTACCGCCGCTCCACGCAGGCCGGTGAGCAGGATCCGCAGGAGGCCGTGTGGATCGTCAACCGCGGCCCGGTCGGCGGCGTCACCGCGCTGACCAACACGTGGGCCCTGGGCGCCGTCCCGGCCGGCGGCGAGACGACCTTCGTCTGGCATGTCACCCCCATGCAGTCGGGGCCCCGCACGGTGCACTACCGCGTCGACGCGTCGCTCTACGGCAAGTCCAAGGCGGTGCTCGCCTCCGGCGGGGAGCCCGAGGGCAACATCCGGGTGGCGATCTCCGGCCGCGCGTCCAAGACCGCGGTCGACCCGAA
>CAZXNX010000025.1:0-14539 GCA_964642225.1 uncultured Solirubrobacteraceae bacterium
GGCGAGGCCCACGAGCGTCGCGGCCGTGACCATCGCCGCCGTCGCGCCGGTGAGCAGGCCGGTGGCGGCGAAGAAGCGCACGGCGCGCAGGTCGCCGAGGAGGTAGCGCCCGGCGAAGCCCTGGACCACCGCGCTCACGCCGCTGACGAGGAGCAGCAGCACGGCCCCGACCCGGTCGGCGTACAGCACCGGCTCCCCGGCGACCGTGACGCCCACCGGGCCCGAGACGGCGACGTGGACGGTGAGGGCCAGCGCCAGGGCGAAGCTCGCGCCGGCGACGGCGGCGCCGATGCGGGCCGCCCCGCGGACGTCCCCCGCGGAGCGGGCGGCCAGCGCCCCCACGAAGGGCAGCGCGACGATCGTCACGAGGAGGGCCGTCATCGCGCGCCCCCCACCCGTCGGTCCGAAACCACGATCTTGAACATGCGAAACAAAATAGACGACATGAAATACGTATGTCAAGAGACGTATTTCGTACGGCAGGATTTCTGCTCCCGGCCCCGTAAGCTCCTCCCATGGCGGACTGGACCTTCCTGACCAACCACGCGCACGTGCTGCTGTGCGTCGCCCGCGACCCGGGCATCCGCCACCGCGACGTGGCCGAGCGCGTGGGGATCACCGAGCGCGCCGCGCAGCGGATCGTCGCCGACCTCGTCGAGGCCGGATACCTGGAGCGCACCCGCGAGGGGCGGCGCAACCGGTACCGCCTCAAGCCCGAGCTCCCCCTGCGCCACCCGCTCGAGCACGACCATCACATCGGCGAGATCCTCGCCGTGCTGCAGGCGGGGGACCCTCCGCCCGACGCCGGATGATCCCCACACCTGCTCGCGGTGACGCGACAGGCACTTCGCGATTTAGCTGACGTAAAGGACCGCGGGCTAGCGTCCCATCCGTCGAAGGGAAGTATCCCGACGGCGAGCATCGTCAACACGGCCGGCGCCCGACGCCCGCCCGGTGCTCGCGGCCCCTCCCCGGGGCGGAGAAACCTTCGCGGCCCGCCACCCAGCAACCGCGAAGGAGTTCCGTGCCCGCCCTCGCCGTCCCCGACACCGCCTGGATCGCCCTCGTCGCGACCATCGCCGTCCTGCTCGTCATCGACCTGGCGATCATCCGCGGCCGCGGCGGAGCGATGAGCCTGCGGACCGCATCGCTGGCCAGCGCCGGCTTGGTGGCGATCGCCCTGGCCTTCGCCGCCGTGCTGCTGGTGGCCGGCGACGACGGTGACGCGGGTGCCTTCCTGGCCGGGTATCTCGTCGAGAAGTCGCTGTCGCTGGACAACGTCTTCGTCTTCCTCCTCATCTTCACGGCGTTCGCCGTCCCCCACCACGACCGCCACCGGCTTCTCACCTACGGCGTGGTCGCCGCCCTCGTGCTGCGCGGGGTCTTCATCGTGGTCGGGGCCGCGGCCCTGGCCGCGTTCGGCTGGCTGAGCTTCCCCTTCGCCGCGCTGCTCATCTGGACGGGCTGGCGCATGTGGCGCCACCGCCACGATCACGAGGCCGACCAGCAGCTCGTCGACCGGCTCGCCGCCCGCCTCCCCATCTCCAGCGCCCCCGCCGACGGCCACCTGGTCCGGCGGGAGGCGGGTCGCCGGATGCTCACCACCGCCGGTGCCGCGCTCGTGGTCATCGTGGCGGCGGACGTCATCTTCGCCATCGACTCGGTCCCGGCGATCCTGGCCATCACCCCCGACACCTTCATCGTGTTCGCCGCCAACGCGTTCGCCCTGCTCGGGCTGCGCCCCCTGTTCTTCCTCGTCGCCGACCTCGTCGAGCGCCTCCACTACCTCAAGACCGCGCTGGCCGCCCTGCTCGTCTTCGTCGGCGCCAAGCTCGCCGCCGCCCAGGTCGTCGGGAAGATCGGGCCCGAGATCTCGCTCCCGGTCATCGCCGCGATCCTCGCCGCCGGGGTGATCGCCTCCCTCCTGCACGACCGCCGTGCCCCGTCACCACTCAACCCCCAGGAGTCATGACATGCCCGACCGCAAGCACCGCAACCCCAACGCCGCCGACGGCGACGCCCGCCGGCGGCGGGCCGGCGCCCGCCGCCAGGACTGGGTGGACGGCACCCTGGTGGAGCTCGACGCCCCCGCCCGGTGCCTCGTCATCCGCGTGCACGCCGCGCGCCAGGCCTCCATCCGCCCCGGGACCGAGCTGACCATCGAGGCGGCGGACGCCACGCTCAAGGCGACAGATGCCGACGGGGACGGGCGTCCCTCCATCACCGACCTGTTCCCCGGCGACGACCTCCACATCACGCTCGACCCCGGTTCCGACGGCACGCTTCGCGCCGTCCGGGTGGAGCAGCGCTCGCCGGGCGGCCCCGTGGGCGGGCTGCGGCGGTTGTGGGGCGGGTGGCGTGGCGCCTGAGCCGTCGCCGCTAGTTGGCCAGCGCGATCGTCCAGGTGAGGACGGCGGCGAACGCCACCCACAGCGCGTAGGGCACCAGCGCCAGGGCGCCGCCGCGTGAGACCGGCCGCACCCGGACGATGAGCGCGATCGTGGTCGCCTCGAGCGCGATGATCTCGATGCCGGCCGCCAGCGGGTTGCGCCCGCGGAAGAAGACGAGGGTCCACAGCAGATTGAGGACGAGGTTGCCGGCGAACAGCACGAACAGCTCCCGCTGGGCCTCCGGCGCCGCGTCGGCCTGCCGGCGCACGGCGTACATCGACGCGGCGATCATCGCGTAGAGCACCGTCCACACCGGGCCGAAGACGGCGCCGGGCGGCTGCCACGAGGGCTTCTCCAGCGTCCGGTACCAGTCGCTGTCGATGGCCGGCCCGGTGGCCAGGCCGCCGATCCCGGCGACGGCCACGACCGCCGCGACGATGGCGGCGGTCTCGCCCAGCGGCACGCGACGGGCGGGGGTCGCGGGCGGGAGCGGGTCGGCGGGGCTCATCGCGGCGATGCTACCCCTCGGCCAGCGGCTCCTCGGTCCCCAGCAGCTGCTGGGCCATGGTCGCCTGGTCGAAGTAGACGCGCTCGCAGACGATGCGCTCGTCGCCGGGCTCGAAGAAGAAGAACGCGCACATGCGGCAGCGGAAGGTGCGCCCGGTCGGCGCGATGCCGCGCAGCTCCCCCCGCATGGTGCCGAGCAGGTCGAACTCCACGATCACCGCGTCCGGCGTCTGGTGGAACACGACGTTCTCGTTGCGCTGGTCGGGGAACGCGGTGCGCGACAGCCGGTAGTACTCCGCCACCTCGGCCGCGCCGTCGAAGACCTCGCCGGTCGGGATGATCTCGTAGCGCGGATGGTCGAACGTCTGCAGCGTGTCGTCGAACCGGTGCTCGTTCTCGGACTGCATGTGCTCGCGGACGAGCTCCATGCGGCGCTCCTGCAGGGACGGCGAGACGGTGGACATCCGGGGACTCCTTGCTGACGGGTGGGCGATGACCGTACCGCCGCGAAGCCGGCGCGCGGCGGGTAGTTGCGGCAGCAATCACTTTGCTAGGCTCTGCCGCATGCCCTCTCGCCGCCCCGGCCACACCGGGCTGGTGCTGCTCATCGCCTGCGCCGCCCAGTTCATGGTCATCCTCGACGTGTCGATCGTGAACGTCGCGCTCCCGTCGATCCGCACCGCCCTGCACTTCCCCGAGAGCGACCTGCAGTGGGTCATCAGCGCCTACACGGTCACCTTTGCCGGCTTCCTCATGCTCGGCGGCCGCGCCGGCGACCTCCTGGGCCGCAAGCGCATGTTCATCATCGGCGTGTCGGTCTTCTCGCTCGCCTCGCTGCTCGGTGCGCTGGCCACCACCTCGGACCTCCTCATCGCCGCGCGCGGGCTGCAGGGCCTCGGCGGGGCGATCGTGGCCCCCGCCACCCTGTCGATCATCACCACCACCTTCGCCGAGGGCCCCGAGCGCAACCGGGCGCTGGGCATCTGGGGCGCGGTCGCGGCGGGCGGCGGCTCGGCCGGCGCCCTCGTCGGCGGCATCCTCACCGACGCGCTGAGCTGGCGCTGGATCCTGCTCGTCAACGTCCCGATCGGCGTCGTGCTGGTGCCCATCGCCTGGCGTTACATCACCGAGAGCAAGGGCTCACTGGAGCACCGCCACTTCGACGCGGCCGGCGCCGTCACGCTCACCGCGGGCCTCATCGCGCTCGTGCTCGGCATCGTCAGCATCGACCAGCACGGCTGGGGCTCCTACCAGGTGCTCGGCGGGATCGGCGCCGGGATCGCCCTGCTGCTGCTCTTCGTGCTCATCGAGAGCCGGTGGGCCAAGGTGCCGCTCGTCCCGCTGTCCATCTTCGCCTCGCGCACCCTCACCGGCGCCAACGTCGTGGTCTCGCTCATGGGCGCCGCGATGTTCGCCCTCTGGTACTTCCTGTCGCTCTACATGCAGCAGGTGCTCGGCCTCTCCCCGCTCGAGGCGGGCCTGGCCTTCCTGCCCATGACCCTGACCCTCGCCGCGACCGCCACGCTCGCACCGCGGCTGATCGCCCGCCTGGGCGGCCGCACGATGCTCGCCAGCGGCCTGGGCCTCATCGCCGTGGCGTCCCTGTGGCTCACCCAGGTGTCGCCGGGCGGCAGCTGGGCCGGCGACGTGCTCGGCCCCTCCGTCCTGGCCGCCCTGGGCATGGGCCTGTCCTTCGTCCCCGTGACGATCGCGGCCGTCGCCGGCGTCCCGCCGGAGCGCGCGGGCCTGGCCTCGGGCCTGGTCAACACCTCCCGGCAGATGGGCGGCGCCCTGGGCCTGGCCGTCCTCACCAGCATCGCCGCCTCGGCCACCTCGTCGTACGTGGGCATCCACGGGGTCTCGCCGCTCAGCGGTGCCGCCCTCACCCACGGCTACCAGAACGCCTTCTTCGTGGCGGGCGGGATCTCCATCGTCGGCGTGGTCGCCGCGTTGACGCTGCTGCCCAAGCTGCGTCCCGCCGCCGCCCCCGTGGCGCCGCCCGCCGTCGCCGAAGTCGCCGAATAGTCCCCCGGCCGGCCCGCCCGCGGCTATCGTGGGCGCGTGAGCGAGGACCCGGACGCCTTCGGCAACCCACCGTCCCAGCCGGCCGCCGCCGCACCGCCCGGCTGGTATCCCGATCCGATGGGCGGCGGCGCCCCGCGATGGTGGGACGGGCAGCGCTGGTACGGCCCCGGCGACCCCTCCGGCGCCTCCGCCGGCGGCGGCCAGACCGACGGCTTCGCGATCGCCGCGCTCGTCCTGGCCGTGTTCGGCGGGATCGTCCTGTCGGTCGTCTTCGCGCTCATCGCCCTCAGCCGCATCCGCAAGGGCAGGCGCCAGCAGGGCCGCGGCCTGGCGATCGCCGCCCTGTGGGTCAGCGGCGCCTGGGCGCTGCTCATCGCCGGGATCGTCGTGCTGGCGGTCACGGGCGCCCTGGACGACGACAACGCCGACAAGTACCACGGGGTCAAGCGTGAGGTGGCCGTCGTCATCGACGACTTCGAGCACCGGGCCGACGACAACGACGGCGCCGGAGTCTGCGCGCTCATGACGGAGCAGCTCCAGTCCCGGCTCGCCTCCGTCAGCGGAACCTGCCCGCAGGCGATCGGGAACAAGGAGGGCGTGCAGGCCCAGCTCGACGCCCGGTCGATCACCCTCACCGGCCCCGGCCGCGCGACCGCCGTGGTGCGGGAGGACGACCACACGCTGACCATGACCTTCGTCCGCACCCCGCAGGGCTGGAAGATCGACGAGATCAGCAACCGGCGCTGATCGCACCAGCGGCCGGCTCAGCAGGTCGCCAGGAAGCGGTCGACGACCGCCTCGATGCCGGGCCGGTCCAGGTGGCAGTCGGCGTCGAGCACCTGGTCGAGCAACAGGCCGTCCAGGACCGCGACGAGCTGGACGGCGTGCGCCCGTGGCGTCCCACATCCACCGGCCTGCAGGAACTGCTCGGCGATCGCGACGAACCGCTCCCGGGCCCCACCCAGCTCGTCGTGCAGCGCCTCCCGGCGGGTGGACTCGAGCACGAGCTCGTACCGGGCGATGAGCAGTGTGCGGTCCCGCAGGACGTGGTCGAGCGCGGCGAGCACCAGGGTCCTGGTCTGGGCGGGCGTGAGCGACACGCCCCCCAAGTCGGGGAACGGGACGAGCTCGAGCTCGACGTGGCGCTCCAGCGCCGCCTCCATCAGGGCCGCCCGGGAGCGGTAGGCGTTGGAGGTCGACCCCTCCGGGAGCCCGGCCGCGCGGTCGACCGCGCGGTGGGTGAGCCCCCGGGCGCCCTCGGCCGCCAGCACCGCCAGCGCGGCGTCGGTGATCTGGCGGCGCCGGGGGGCGCCGCGGCTCTCGGCCGGAGAAGATGAACTGGACTCAATCACTACAGCTGTAGTATAACGGGGCCATGACGACCGATGATGCCATCCCGGGCGACCGGGTCTTCGCCCGCGGGACGCCCGCCTACGAGGAGGCCCGCCGGGCCGCCGTCTGGAACGGTCGCCTCCCCGACCGCTTCCCCGACGTGATCGTGCAGGCGCACAGCGAGGACGACGTCGTGGCCGCGGTGCGCCTGGCCCGCGACCGGGGCCTGCGCATCGGCGTGCGCTCGGGCGGGCACAGCTGGGCGGGCAACCACCTGCGGGACGGCGGGATGCTGCTCGACGTCTCGCGTCTGCGCGAGGTGCACATCGACAAGGCGGCGATGCGCGCCGTCGTCCAGCCCGGCTTCGGCGGCAGCGAGACCGTCGCCGCCCTGGCCGAGCAGGACCTCTTCTTCCCCGCCGGGCACTGCAAGGGCGTCGCCATCGGCGGTTACCTGCTGCAGGGCGGCTACGGCTGGAACGGCCGCGTCCACGGCCCCGCCTGCATGAGCGTGGAGGCCGTCGACGTCGTCACCGCCGACGGGGAGCTGGTCCACGCCGACGCCGAGCACCACCCCGAGCTGCTGTGGGCTGCGCGCGGCTCGGGCCCCGGCTTCTTCGGCGTGGTCACGCGCTTTCACCTGCGGGTGTACCCGCGGCCCAAGGTGGTGGCCAACGCCGCCTTCCTCTATCCCATGGAGGTGCTCGACGACGTCTTCCGCTGGGCTCACGCGATCGCCCCGCAGGTGGCGCGCACCATGGAGCTCATGGTCCTCATCCACCGCGACGACGCGGGGGAGCAGGAGATCGTCGTCACCGGGCCCGTGCTCGTCGACAGCGAGGAGGAGGCCCTCGCGGCGCTCGCCGTCCTGCAGACCTGCCCGGTGCTGGACCGCGCCAAGATGGCGGTGCCGTACGTGCCGGTCACGATGGAGGACCTCTACGCGGGCGTCACCTCCGCCTACCCCACCGGCCACCGGTACGCGACCGACAACATGTGGACGCACGCCGACGTGGAGGACCTCCTCCCCGGCCTGCGGCGCATCGCGGCCACCATGCCCGACAACCGCTACTCCCACATGCTGTGGATGAACTGGGGGCCGGGTCTCACGCCCGCACCCGAGCGTCCCGACATGGTCTACAGCGTCGAGGACGACACCTACATCGCCGTCTACGGCGTCTGGCCGGACGCCGCGGACGACGACGCCGGCGCGGCGTGGGTGACCGACCGCATGCGCGAGATGGAGCCCGTGGCCAGCGGCATCCAGCTCGCCGACGAGAACCTCGGCCGCCGGCCGGCGCGCTTCCTCACCGACGAGAACATGGCCCGCCTGGACGCCGCGCGCGCGGCGTACGACCCCGACGGCCGCTTCCCCCCGTGGATGGGCCGGCTGTGAGCGCACCCGACCTGCATCCCTACCTGGACCGGCCCATGGCCGAGCCGGACCCGGCGATCCTGGCGGCGATCGCCGCGCCGATCGACCCGGCCGACGCGGTGCGCCGCGACGACCTGGACCGGCTGCTGGACCCGGCGCCCCTGCCCGCCGAGAACGGCTGGTGCGTCCTGCCCGACGGCGTGCAGTACGTCGCCATCCGCACGCCCATGCCCGACGTGACGGGCCCGATGGTCGACTGGTGGTTCGACTGGCACCCCCGCGACCCGCTGCGCTACCGGATCTGGCATCCCCCGGCCCACATCGACAACCGCGTGGAGCCGCCCGCCGTCCCCGGGGCCAAGGCGCACTGGGGCACCGTGCACCATCCCGTCGAGGACGTCGGCACCGGCGTGGTCCACGCCCGGATCGCCTTTCAGCCCCCCACGGCCATGGGCTTCTCCACCGACGCCCTGGACGACCCCCGGGTGGCCACCATCGTGTGCGGCTGGGCCGGCGACGACACGCGCCACGTGCGGCACACGCCCATGGTCCACGTGTTCCTGCGCGACGGCGACGGGGTCGTGCTGCGCAGCGTCTTCTGGCTCGGCGCAGTGCTGCGGCCCGATCTCCCGGGCGCGCTCGGCGACGCGGCGGGGAAGCTCGTCAACCGCCCGTGGGTGCGCCGGCGGATGCTGCCCGCGGACATCGCCCCGGGCCTGGCCCGGCACTGCGCCGAGGAGTACGCCAACCTCGCCACGCTGCTCCCCGAGCTGTACGCCACGCAGCGCTGAGGCTCAGCAGGGCGGGCCGGAGCGCTTGTCGCGCGCCTGCACACGGGGGCTGTCGAGCAGCAGCCCGCGCCGGCGCAGGCCGGCCAGCGGGCCCTCCTGGCTCGTCGCCCCGAGCAGGGTCACGTGCCCCTGCTTGAGCGTCACCGTGTACCGCGTGCCCGCCGGCTCGAGGCGGTGGCCGTCGACCTCCAGGTCGAACCCGCCGTACCCGGGCGTCGCCGTCAGCCCCAGCTCCACCTGCGGGGGCACCACGAGCGGCGGCGCGTTGCCGCCGTGCATCGCCAGCGGCGTGCAGACGAAGCCGGCGCCCGGGCCGAACAGCAGCGGCCCGCCGGCGGCCATCGTGTAGGCGCTCGACCCCAGGGCCGTCGCCACGATCACGCCGTCCCCGGCCGCCCGGGTGTACAGCTCGCCGCCGACCGTGACCTCCACCGTGAGCTGCGCGGTGGCCCGCCGGACCAGGACGACGTCGTTGATCGCCTCGGTGACCACCTCGCCGTGCTCGTCGCGCAGGGTCAGCGCCGGCAGCGCCCGGGCGGGCAGGCCGCCGGCGACCGCCAGGTCGAGCGCCTCCCCCAGGTCCTGCGCGGCGACGGAGGTGAGGGCACCGAGGCTCCCGCAGGCGACGCCGAGCACCGGCACGTTCCCGGGGGCCGCCGCGCGCAGGGCCGACAGGACGGTGCCGTCGCCGCCGATGGCCACGATCAGGTCGGCGCCGGTGACGGGGCCGCTCGGGGCGACCTGCGGGCTGTCGGGGTGGCCGCTGTCGATCTGCACGACCTCGGCGCCCACGCGCTCGGCCCAGGCGCGCAGCGTGTCCAGCGGCCGCTCGATGGGACGGGACGGATGGACGAACAGGCCGATGCGATGCACGAACACAGCGTACGGCCCCGCTGCGGGCCGCTACCCGAGGAAGCGCTCGACGCGGCGGCGGAAGTCGGTGGTGTGCTGGAAGAGGAAGCCGTGGGCGGCGTCCGCGTAGATCTTGCGCCTGGCGCCGGGGATGCTGTCGGCCAGGTGACGCGCGTTGGCCGCCGGCAGCAGCTGGTCCAGCGCCCCGGCCCCCACCAGGACCGGGAGCCGCAGGGCGCGCAGCGGGCGCCCGCTGGCCTCCTTGCCGAGCAGCCAGGCGGTGGAGGCGGTGAGCTGCTGGGCCATCACGGCGGCCGGCGCCATCGGGGTGGCCGTCGGGTAGGCGGTGATCCCGGCCACGAACGCGTCCAGCGCCGCGGTGTTGCCGGGCGGGAAGAGCACGCCGAGCAGCGCCGACTGGTTCGTCGGGTCGGTGAGGATCTTGGCCGCGTCGGCCGAGGGGAACGTCGCCTCGCCGTCCCCCGGCGCGGTGGCGCACAGCACCATCCGGCGCACCAGCCGCGGGAAGGAGTGGGCCAGCGACTGGGCGATCATGCCGCCCATCGACCAGCCCAGCACGTCGATCTTCCTGAGGTGCAGCGCGCGGGCCAGGGACGCGACGTCGCGCGCCATCCGCGGCACGGTCAGCGGCGCGGAGCCCAGCGTCGTGCGCCGGATGCCCTCGTTGTCGTAGACGATCACGCGGCGATGGCGGGCCAGCGCGTCGATCCACGCGGGCGGCCACGAGTCCATCGTCCCCGACAGGCCCATGATGAGCACGAGCGGGCGCCCGTGACCGACCGAGCGGTAGCCGATGGTGCCCTGGCCGGCGTGGACGGTGCGGATCGGCGCCGTGACCACGGACCCTGCCGCGGGCGCCGCGTCGGCGGCCGCCGCCCCGCCGAGGGCCAGCACGGCCGTGAGGAGCAGGGCGAGGGGAGCGCGCACCGCGCGACTGTACCCACGGGGCCGGGTGTCCAAGGCCTTTCGGAGAGCCGGGCAGGTCCGCCTCATTCCGAAACACCTTCTATGGTCGGCACTTCGCCTTCGTCCCCTCCACTCCCGAGGCCCCAGTGAGCGACTTCGAGCACATCGACTACGCCGTCTCCGATCGCATCGCGACGATCACCCTCGACCGCCCCGACAAGCTCAACGCGTTCACCGGCACGATGATGCGCGAGCTGCTGGAGGCGTTCGACCGCACCGACGCCGACGACGAGGTCCGGGCCGTCGTCGTCACCGGCCGCGGCCGCGGGTTCTGCGCGGGCGCCGACCTCAGCGAGGGCGGCGCGACGTTCGACGCCGAGAACCGCAGCGCCCGCGACGGCGAGGAGCTGGTGCGCAGCGACGTGGAGGGCGTGAACCGCGACGGAGGCGGCCTCGTCGCGCTGCGGATCTTCGCCTCCCTCAAGCCGGTCATCGGCGCGATCAACGGGCCGGCCGTCGGGGTCGGGGTCACCATGATCCTCCCGATGGACGTGCGCCTGGCCTCCGACACCGCGCGCTTCGGCCTCGTCTTCGCGCGCCGCGGCATCACCGCCGAGGCGGCCTCCAGCTGGGTCCTGCCGCGCGTGGTCGGCATCAGCCGCGCGATGGAGTGGTCGGCCACCGGCCGCGTGTTCGACGCACAGGAGGCACTCGAGGGTGGGCTCGTGCGCAGCGTCCACGCCCCGGACGATCTGCTCCCCGCCGCCTACGCGCTGGCCGCCGAGATCGCGCAGAACACCGCGCCGGTGTCGGTCGCGCTCAACCGCCAGCTCATGTGGCGGATGCTCGGCGCGCCCCATCCGATGGAGGCCCACCGCATCGACTCGCGGGCGATCGCCTCGCGCGGCGCCTCGGCCGACGCCGTGGAGGGCGTGATGGCCTTCCTGGAGAAGCGCGACGCGCGGTTCCCCCTGCAGGTCAGCACCGACATGCCGGACTTCTTCCCCTGGTGGGACGAGCCGGCCTTCCACTAGTCGGGAGGCACGACCATGGCGAAGACACCGCACCCCGCCGACCGCCACGACCTGATCCGCGTGCAGGGCGCGCGGGTCAACAACCTCAAGGACGTCAGCGTCGACCTCCCCAAGCGGCGGCTGACGGTCTTCACCGGCGTCTCCGGCTCGGGCAAGAGCTCGCTGGCCTTCGGCACCATCGCGGCCGAGTCGCAGCGGCTCATCAACGAGACCTACAGCGCGTTCGTGCAGGGCTTCCTCCCCACCACGTCGCGGCCGGACGTCGACGTGCTCGAGGGGCTGACCAACGCGATCGTGGTGGACCAGGAGCGCATCGGCTCCAACCCCCGCTCGACCGTCGGGACCGTCACCGACGCCAACGCGATGCTGCGCATCGTCTTCAGCCGGCTCGGGACGCCCCACATCGGGTCGCCCAAGGCCTACTCGTTCAACACCCCATCGGTCAGCGGCCACGGCGGATGGACGGTCGAGCGCGGCAATCGCAAGACGGTCGCGCGGTCCTTCAGCCTCACGGGCGGCATGTGCCCCCGCTGCGAGGGGATGGGCTCCGTGACCGAGCTGGACCCCCACCAGCTGTACGACGAGAGCAAATCGCTGGCCGAGGGCGCGATGACCATCCCCGGCTACACCGGCAAGGGCTGGAACACCAGGCTCTACGCGGAGTCGGGGTTCTTCGACCCGGACAAGCCGATCCGCGACTTCACGAAGAAGGAGCTGCACGACTTCCTCCACCACGAGCCGACCCGGATGAAGATCGCCGGCATCAACATGACGTACGAGGGCCTCATCCCCCGCATCCAGAAGTCGATGCTCTCCAAGGACCGGGAGTCGATGCAGCCCCACATCCGGGCCTTCGTGGACCGGGCCGTGACCTTCAGCACCTGCCCCGACTGCGGCGGGACGCGGCTGGCCGAGGGCGCCCGCTCCTCCAAGATCCGGGGGAAGAACATCGCCGACCTGTGCGCCCTGCAGGTCAGCGACCTGGCCGGCTGGGTCCGCGACCTCGACGAGCCGTCCGTCGCGCCGCTCCTGGAGGCGCTGCGGGCCAACCTCGACGCGTTCGTGGAGATCGGCCTGGGCTATCTCTCGCTCGACCGCCCGACCGGCACGCTGTCCGGCGGCGAGGCCCAGCGCGTGAAGATGCTGCGCCAGCTCGGCGCCTCCCTCACCGACGTCACCTACGTGTTCGACGAGCCGACCACGGGCCTGCATCCCCACGACATCGAGCGGATGAACGGCCTGCTGCTGCAGCTGCGCGACAAGGGCAACTCGGTGCTCGTGGTGGAGCACAAACCGGAGACCATCGAGATCGCCGACCACGTCGTCGACCTGGGCCCGGGCGCCGGAGACGGGGGCGGTGAGATCTGCTTCGAGGGCACCGTCGACGGGCTGCGGGCCAGCGACACGATCACCGGCCGCCACCTGGAGGACCGCGCGACCCTCAAGGAGGCGGTCCGCGAGCCGACCGGCACCCTCCAGGTGCGCGGCGCCGACCTGCACAACCTGCGGGATGTCGACGTCGACCTGCCGCTCGGCGTCCTGGTCGTCGTCACCGGCGTGGCCGGGTCGGGCAAGAGCTCGCTCATCCACGGCTCGGTGTCCGGGCGCGACGGGGTCGTGGCGATCGACCAGGGGGCGATCGGCGGCTCGCGGCGCAGCAACCCCGCGACCTACACCGGGCTGCTGGACCCGATCCGCAAGGCGTTCGCCAAGGCCAACGGGGTCAAGCCCGGGCTCTTCAGCGCAAACTCCGATGGTGCCTGCCCGAACTGCAACGGCGCCGGCGTGATCTACACCGACCTGGTCACCATGGCGGGCGTCTCGACGGTGTGCGAGGTGTGCGAAGGGCGGCGGTTCGATGCTGCAGTCCTGGAGCTGCACTACGCCGGTCTGGACATCAGCGAGGTGCTCGCCATGTCGGTGACGGACGCCCACACGTTCTTCTCCGACGGCGACGGCTCGCTGCCTGCAGCGGCACGGATCCTGGGCCGACTCGTCGACGTCGGACTCGGGTACCTGACGATCGGCCAACCGCTGACCACGTTGTCGGGCGGTGAGCGTCAGCGCCTGAAGCTCGCGACGCACATGGGTGGCAAGGGCGGCATCCTCGTCCTGGACGAGCCGACGACAGGCCTGCACCTCGCGGATGTCGACCAGCTGCTCGGCCTGCTCGACCGACTCGTCGACGAGGGCCGGTCGGTGATCGTGATCGAACACCACCAGGCGGTCATGGCGCACGCGGACTGGATCATCGACCTCGGTCCGGGTGCCGGCCATGACGGTGGCCGCGTCGTGTTCGAGGGAACGCCCGCCGACCTCGTCGCTGCCCGCTCGACGCTGACGGCCACGCACCTGGCGGACTACGTCAGGTCCTGAGCGTCAGCGCCGGAGCAGGGACCGGGATGGGGACCGGTCCGGTGAGAGCAGGGGCCATGGGTGGCCTCACTGCGACCCGCTCGGGGCGTGCAGGTGTCGTGGCCAGGCACGCGATGGGTCCAGCGCGTTGAGCGTCTCGGTCAGCTGCTCCGCCGGCATCGGCCGGGCGATGTGGAACCCCTGACCGGCGTCGCAACCGAGGTCCGCCAGCAGCTGGTACTGGTCTTCGGACTCGATGCCTTCGGCGACGCATCGCAGGCCGATCGCCCGGACCAGATCGAGCACCCCGGAGACCAGTCGCGTGGTGGCGTCGTCGGTGCCGACCGCTTCGAGGAAGGTGCGGTCGAGCTTCACGACGTCGACCGCCAGACGAGCCAGGTAGGTCAGCGACGAGTAGCCGGTGCCGAAGTCGTCGATGGCGAGCCCGACGCCGAGCTCGCTCAACCGGTCGGCCTGCAGCGCCAACAGCGCATCGTCGTCGAGCAGGACCGATTCGGTGATCTCGAGCGCGAGTGAACCTCGCCGCAGGTGATGGCGGGACACGACCTCGGCGAGCAGGTCCACGAAGCCGGGCTGTTGCAGCTGACGCACCGAGACGTTCACCGACATGCGCAGGTGGCGCCATCCGGGCAGCTGCTGCCACCGCTCGAGCTGCTCGCACGCGGTCCGCAACGCCCACGCGCCGAGCGGCAGGATCAGGTCGGTCTCCTCGAGCACGTGTGCGACGGTGCTCGCAGGCGTGTGGGGGTTGAGCGCCACCCCCGATCGGGCCCCGAGCTCACGGATCCGCGCGAGCGTCCGGTGCAGGTGGGTGGTCGCCTCGGCGTGCACGATGACCAGCTCGCAGCCGGCGTCGACGTACCTGCCGAGGAGCTCGTCCGGGTCGACCACCATCAGGTGGGCCTCGAACCCGACGGTGCTGTGCGGCCG
>CAZXNX010000026.1:0-14466 GCA_964642225.1 uncultured Solirubrobacteraceae bacterium
CCGACCGCCACCGGCGAGCGCCAGCCCGGCCGCCTGCGCCGCGCGTTCGGCGGTCGTGGCGAGCGCCGCGGCAAGCGCAAGCGCGGCCCCGACGCCGAGCACTAGCTTCGCGGTGAGCCCGGCGGGGATGCAGCCCGAGCGGGCGGCGAGCGGGATCCGCGGCTGGGTGCGTTGGGGGACGGACTCCCCGGCCAAGGCCCGCCGGGTGCGGGGTCGTCTCGCGCCGTGCTAGCGCCGGCTAGGAAATTGCTAGCGGGGGCTAGCGGCGCGAGAGAGGACACCACGCGCGGGGAGAGGGCTCGCGTGCCCGGTCAGCCGCGCTCGGCCAGGGTGGTGACGACGGCCTCGTAGACGCCGGCGCCGTGGGTGGCCTCGGCCACGCGCACGTTGTCGTGCGCGGCGGCGACCTGCAGGATCGACGGGTCCTTCGTCACCGCGTTGCCCACGAGCCAGAAGGTGCCGACCGCGCCCGCCACGGCGAGGTCCTCGCGGGAGTCGCCCGCGCCGATGGTGGCCGCGCGGTCGTACCCGCGGGCCTGCTGGTGGAAGGCCACCGCGGCGGCCTTGGAGGACTGGATCGGCAGCAGGTGGTACACGTGGACCTCGGGCAGCGCCGCGAGGTCCTCCGAGCGGCGGTGGGCCATGCCGTTGTCGAGCACCCGCAGACCGGCGTGGCCGTGGGCGGCGAGCAGCGCGTTGGTCTCCTCGACGTCGATCAGCCCGCGGAAGCAGTGGGAGACCTCGCGGCCCAGGTGCCATGGCGCGTGGTACTCGAGGCGGCCGGGGTAGGTCTCCAGCAGCAGGTCCGGGGCGCCCGAGGCGAGGATCTGCTCGTGGATCGACAGCTCACCAGGCCGCAGGTCGCCGGTCAGCCAGTGCTCCTCGCCGTCGAGCACCACGCAGGCGCCCGCCTCGAAGATGTAGTCGGTGTGGCCGAGCAGCCGGGCGTCCTCCTTGGCCTGCGTCTGCTGGCGGCCGGTCATGATCACCACGTCGCAGTCGGCCCGCGCGCACGCCTCCAGCGCCCGCGCCCCGAGCAGCGAGAAGCGCTTCTCGCCGTCCAGGAAGAGATCTCCTCCCGGTCCGAGCAGGGTTCCGTCCAGGTCGACGTAGAGGCAGTCCATCCCTGCTGTCTACCATGGCTCCAATGGCCTCCGTCCCCACCGTCGAACCCTGGAGCGCCCTGCTCGAGGCGGGACGCGAGGACGAGCGGCTGGTGCGCGAGGCGTTCGAGGGCGCCCGGGCCGCCCACGTCGAGCCCTTCCCCGACGACCTGCACCCCACGCTGGCCGAGGGGCTGCGCCGCACCGGGATCGAGACGCTCTACCGCCACCAGGCCCACGCCTGGGAGGCCGCGGCGACCGGCCCGTTCGTCGTCACCACCGGCACCGCCTCGGGCAAGTCGCTGAGCTTCAACCTGCCGACGCTCGACGTGCTGCTGCGCGATCCGCGCGCCCGCGCCATCTACCTGTACCCGACCAAGGCGCTGGCCCAGGACCAGGCCCGCGCCCTGCACGCCCTGCGGCTCGGCGACGGGATCCGCCCCGCCATCTACGACGGCGACACCCGGCGCGAGGACCGCGCCCAGATCCGCCGGCGCTCCAACCTCATCCTCACCAACCCCGACATGCTCCACGTCGGGATCCTGCCCCACCACCGCCAGTGGGGCGACGTCTTCGCCAACCTCGCGGTGGTGGTCATCGACGAGGCCCACGTCTACCGCGGCGTCTTCGGCTCCCACGTGGCCAACGTCCTGCGCCGCCTGCGCCGCATCGCCAACGCGTACGGCACCGAGCCGCGCTTCATGCTCGCCAGCGCCACCATCGCCAACCCGGTGGAGCTGGCCGAGCGGCTCACGGGCCTGGAGGACGTGGCGCTGGTGGACGAGGACGGCGCCCCCGGCGCCCGCCGGCAGATCGCCATGTGGAACCCGCCGATCATCGACGACGCGCTGGGCACGCGCCGCTCGGCGCTGTCGGAGGCCGCCGACGTGGTCTTCGACCTCGTGCGCGGCGGGTCGCGGACGATCTGCTTCATCAAGTCCCGCCGCGCCGTCGAGCTGGTGGCCAAGCTCGTCAACGAGAAGCTCATCGACGCCGAGCCCGGCCTCGAGGACAAGGTCGTGGCCTACCGCGCCGGCTACACCCCCCAGCAGCGCCGCGAGCTCGAGGCGCGCCTCACCGGCGGCGAGCTGCTGGGCGTGATCACCACCGACGCGCTGGAGCTGGGCATCGACATCGGCTCGCTCGACGCCGCGGTGTGCGTCACCTTCCCCGGCACCGTCGCCTCGCTGCGCCAGATGTGGGGCCGGGCCGGACGCCGCGGCCGCGGCCTCGCCGTCTACATCGCCGGCGAGGACGCGCTGGACCAGTTCTTCTGCCGCCACCCCGACGAGTTCCTGGACCGCCCGGTGGAGTCGGCCATCCTCGATCACGAGAACGAGGAGATCCACCTGGCCCACCTGCGCTGCGCCGCGCACGAGGGGCCGATCGAGGACGCCGACGCCGAGACGCTGGGGCCGCGGGTGCGC
The DNA here is from genome assembly GCA_964642225.1 of uncultured Solirubrobacteraceae bacterium. Classification (GTDB taxonomy): domain Bacteria; phylum Actinomycetota; class Thermoleophilia; order Solirubrobacterales; family Solirubrobacteraceae; genus JBBQCW01. Next base: position 2,531 of record CAZXNX010000026.1, read on the forward strand.
GCGCACGCCGAGGCGCTGGTGGCCCGCGGCGACCTGATCGAGCGGGGCGGCAAGTTCGTGCTGCGCCGGCCCGAGGACTACCCGGCCGCCGGCGTCTCCCTGCGCAGCGCCTCCCCCGACTCCTTCGCGATCATCAACATCGCCTCCGGGGAGATCCTGGGCACGGTGGAGTCCGCGCGGGCGATGACGACCACCCACGACGGCGCGGTGTACCTGCACCAGGGCCGCTCCTACGAGGTGCGCGACCTGGACCTCGACGCCCGCCGCGCGATGGTCGAGCCGTTCGTCGGCGACTGGTACACCCAGCCCAAGACCGAGACCAACACGTGGATCGAGCGGCTGCTGGACCGCCGCGAGACGATGGGCGTGTCGCTGAGCTTCGGCCGGGTGGTGGTGACCGACCACGTGCAGGCCTACCAGCGCACCCGCCTGCCCAGCCACGAGGTGATCGACCTGCAGGGCCTGGACCTGCCGGAGACGACGTTCGAGACCCAGGCCCTCTGGTACGAGTTCGACGAGGAGCTCCTCAACGACTTCCCGCCCGAGGCGCTGCTCGGCGCGCTGCACGCCATGGAGCACGGCCAGATCGCGGTGCTGCCGCTGCTGGCGATGTGCGACCGGTGGGACATCGGCGGCCTGTCGACCAACGCCCACCAGCAGACGGGCGGGCCCACGATCTTCATCTACGACGGCCACCCCGGCGGGGTCGGGATCACCCGCATGGGCTTCCGGCGCTTCGAGGTGCTGGTGAGCGACGCCTACCGCCTCATCCACGAGTGCCCGTGCGAGGCGGGATGCCCGTCGTGCGTGCAGTCACCGAAGTGCGGCAACCTCAACGAGCCGCTCCACAAGGCGGGTGCGCTGGAGCTCCTGACGCGGATGGTGGAGCACTGAATGGTGAGGTTTGACGCGGTTTCTGCAGCTTTGTGTCGTTTCGCTGCAGGTTTTCACGCCAGAACCGTCGCATGATGCGCCACGCCGTTCTCCGGGCCGGGCGCAGCCTCCACACTGCCGCCATGTGGCATCGCACCCCCGTCGCAGGGCTTGTCCTCTTGACGGTCGCGCTGGCACTACCGGCCACCGGTGTCGCTGCCTCGAGCAGCGGCGGTGTGGCGGCCCCGGGCGCACGGGTCGGCAACGATGCCGCACCGTCAGCCGGCAAGGATGCCGGCGCGCCCAGCGGGGGCGCCGTCCCGGGCAAGAAGTACACGCCCCGCCACCGCCTGGTGGCCACCATGTTCCACCTGGTCGACCGCACCGTCACCGTCGGGCACGCCGTGCCCAAGGTCGTCGTGAAGCTCACGCAGCCCGACGTGGCCAAGGTGACGGCCTACGTGCAGATGACGACGCCGTCGGGCAAGGCGGTGCGGGTGGACCTCGGCACCGTGCGCACGGGCAAGCGCCTGACCTTCGCCCTCCCGCGCAAGCGCACCCCCAAGCTCTCCTCCACCGGCCGGTACGCGCTGCGCCTGTCGGCGGTCACCGCCCAGGGCCAGACGCTCACGCGCACCTCGCTCTCCCCGGGCCGGGCCGTGCTCACCGTCAAGGCCAAGCCGAAGAAGGCGGACCCCACCCCGGTGGAGGTCAAGCCGACGCCGGTCTCCAAGGTCCCCGCGAGCAGCACCACGCCGTCCTCCTCCTCGTCCGTGCGCTTCCCGGTCGCCGGGCCCCACGGCTTCGGCGGCTCGGGCTCGCGCTTCGGCGTGGGCCGTGTGGGCCACACCCACCAGGGTCAGGACATCCCGGCCGACACCGGCACGCCGGTGGTCGCCCCCACCGCCGGCCGCATCACCTTCACCGGCTACCAGGCCGCGGCCGCCGGCGAATGGGTGGCGATGCACTCCACCGACGGGCGCGACTTCTTCTTCGCCCACTGCGTGCGCCGCTCCACCGCGGTCAGCGAGGGCGACAGCGTGCGCGCCGGCTCGCACCTGTGCGACGTGGGGTCCACCGGCGACGCCGACGGACCCCACCTGCACTTCGAGATCTGGATCAACGGGTGGCGGACCACCAGCAGCAGCCACCCGATCGACCCACTGCCCCAGCTCAAGCTGTGGCAGTCGGCCGATCCGAAGTGGTGAGCGCGGCTACTTGCAGGTCTTGACCGGCGTGCCGTCGCCGAGCGGCAGGCAGAGCGTCGCCAGCTTCGGCGTGCCCTTCGCGCCGACCGTCCAGCGGAAGACCTTGCCGTTGACCGCGTGCGTGCGCACCGCGACCTCCAGCTGCTGACCCGCCTTTAGGGTGGCCGCCTTCGTGCTGATGGCCTTGCGCACGTCGAGGCTCGCCCCGGTGGGGTTGAGCACGGTCGTGACCTTCGAGCACTTGGGCCCCACGCACCGCACCCCGACCGAGGACTGGGCGGGGATCCCGCTGACCTTCAGGCTGCGGACCGTGGCCGCCTTGCCGGAGCGCTTCCAGGTGGCCTTCGCCGTGGCCGGGTTGACCGAGGCGAGCTCGTGCAGGCCCCACGGCGGGTTGGCGTTGACGACGCGGCCCGGGACGCAGGTGGCGTCGAAGGTCGCGAAGCGCGCGGTCGGGTGGCTGGCCGAGACCTTGTAGACGCCCGTGGGCACGCGGGTCCACACGACGCCGCCGTCCTTGGAGGACTCGGTCTTGGTCTTGTCCGGCACCACGTTCTCGTTGAAGTACGTGGCGGGCGGCAGGGCCGGGGAGCCGCTGGCGGTCGCGCCGGCGACACCGTGGGCGCCGTAGGCGATGAAGTCCTGGTAGCTCAGGTCCCGCACGTTCTTGGTGCTGAAGGTCGAGACGATCGCGCACTGCTGCGGGTTGCCGGCCGCGTCCAGCGGTACGTCGAGGATGACGGTCAGCGCCTTGTAGATCGTGTCGGTCGGCGTCTGCAGGTTCACGTTCTCCAGGTCGGCGCCGGCCGTGGTGAAGGTCTGCGTGTAGATCGAGTGGTAGCCGGTGGCGACGGCGTAGAGCGTGACCTTCTTCTTGTCGGGCACCGCGATGTCGTAGGTGCCGTCGGTGGCGATCGGCGCCTGCAGATTCGGGTACTCGGCGACCTTCACGACGCCACCGGCGAGCATCGTGCGGACGTTGTTGAACTCGTAGGCGGTCCCGCGCACGTGCACGGTGGACGCGGCGCTCGCGGTGGCCGGAACGGCGGCCAGGGCGCAGCAGGACAGCATCAGGGGCAGGACACGACGAAACAGAGGGGACATGCGGACTCCTGGGGACGGATTCGGCTGACACGCCGTCAAGTCGGGCGGATGTTGCCACGTCGCCGCTCGCGCCGCGCCGCCACGAGGCGGGCGCCCACACGTGCCGACGCGCGCCCTTCACGGCCCGATACCCTGCACCGCCCAGGCGAGTTAGCTCAGTTGGTAGAGCACACGACTGAAAATCGTGGTGTCCCCGGTTCGAGTCCGGGACTCGCCATCATCAAAGGCCCTGCAAAATCGCATATTTTGTAGAGCGGGCTAATCGCGAAATCCGCCTCGCGGTTCCAGATACAGTTCCAATCGTCTACTCGTCCGCATACCCTTCTACGCTGCGTCGGTGAGCATGGCCCCGCCGACAGCCTCGAAACCCGCCCCGACGGGTCCCGAGCACACGGACGTTCGGGCACCGACCATCGAGAAGCTGATTGAGCTCGGCTGGTCTGACGGACAGCTTCAGTGGAGCCCTGAATGGCGAGTCCCGAAGACACCGCACGACTCGGCGAAGCGGGATGCAGGCGCATCCTTTAGCTCCTGGCCGTGCGACCTGGTGATCTTCGACTCCGAGGAAAAGCTGGGCGAGTGGGAGCACGTCCTCGCCATCTTCGAGTTCAAGGCACCCGACCTCGCCGGCGGTCAGAGCCAACTTGAGACCTACCTCTCGCGCGAGCCGCGGGCAAAGTTCGGCTACTGGACGAACGGAAGCGAAAGCCTCGCCGTCTACAAGCTGCCCGATGGAACTGTCGAGGAGGTCAAGGGTGCGCCGCTTCCTCGACCCGAAGACAACCTCTCCAAGGCATCGGCAACGCCGCTCACGTATGCGACGCTCACCGCCCCGACTGAGCGAGAGCTGAAGGGAGTCTTCAAGCGGCTGTTGGACACCGTCGTCGCCGAAGACAGTCGATCGACGCGATCTGATGATCAGCTCAACGAGATCTGCAACCTCCTGCTCCTCAAGCTCGACTCCGACTCCAATGGCAGCGACCACCCCGACAAGCCCGTGTCGTTCCAGCTTGCGTCGAGCGAGGCCGAAACCGCCAAGCGCGTGAGAAGCCAGTTCGAGGACATGCGGATGCTCAGGACGGACGTGTTCGCCGAGTCGGAGGATCGCGAGCTCGTGCTCGACGATCACACGATCCAACAAGCGGTGTACGAGTTGTCTCCGCTCAAGCTGATGGACATGGGTGCGGACGCAGTGTCGTCGGCTTTCCAGGTGTTTCGCCGAGCCAACCTCAAGGCTGGCGAAGGGCAGTACTTCACGCCTCGCCGAGTCATCGACAGCGCCGTTCGCATCATGGACATCACGAGGCAGGACAAGATCATCGACCCCGCTTGCGGCACTGGTGGATTCCTCATCGAGGCGTATCGCTCCGTCTCCGCCCGTGGGACTGGGCCGACGGCGCAGGCGAACGCTCGCACCTTCGCCCACAAGCAGATTTGGGGCATCGACAAGGATGCGATTAACGTAAAGCTCGCCCGAGCGATCCTGGTGATCTTGGGAGATGGATCAGCCAACATCCACGTCGGCGACTCGCTCCGTGAGGACCGTTGGAAGGCCGACTACCCGCAGCTCGAACAGCCACTGACAGATGGCTCCTACACCGTGGTGATTACGAACCCACCTTTCGGTCAGCGACTGAAGGTGACTGCCGCCGATGCCAAGCGGAACAAGTACTCGATCTCCAACGCAGCCGCAGGCGGAGCGAAGAACGACTACGCGCAGCTCGAGATCGGTCTGATTTTCCTCGAGCGGGCCTATCGACTGCTTCGCAAGGGCGGCCGTCTCGGCATCGTGTTGCCCGAGACGTACTTCTTCTCGCCGACGTATAGCTGGCTCCCCGAATGGCTTGAAGAACGCCTCATTCTTCGTGGAGTCCTGAACATTCCGATGGAGGCGTTCCAGGGGTTCTGCCGTGCAAAGACCAACTTCTACATCTTCGAGAAGGTCTGATGCATAAGCCGTCTTGGTTTAAGGACGATGCCGTCGTTGTCTCCTACGCCCCGACGTGCGGGATCAACAAGGACGGCGAAGAGCTGTACGTCATCGATCCCGCCACGGGAAAGCGGACCGAGAAGATCAACGACGCGTTGATGGACGACGTGACGGCGATCCTTGAGGGCGAGGTCTCGTCGACGATGCGCTGGGTCGACCTCGTCGACTTCAAGGTCAGCGGCATCGCGGTCCCGAACTACTACGACGATCGCACTCTTGAGAACTACCGAACCGAGCTTCGCGAGACCTGGCCATCGTTCACAAGCATCACCCTCGGAGAGCTGATCGCGACGGACTGGCTCACCCTGCACGGCGGGCACGGAAGTCCGTCCGCGGACCTCAGGACGGGCACCGTCCCGTACATCAAAGTGTCGGACCTACGCGCTGGACAGGTCAACATCAACCCGACGAACCGTGTCACGGAGGTCACGGCTCGGAAGTTCTGGCGCGGTTCTGAGTCAGGACTCAGGCCGTACGACCTGATTACACCAGCCCGCACGAGCAAGAACATCGGCGACATCGCTGTACTCATGCCTGGGCAGGAACGAGTGGTGCTCACAAAAGAGATGCTCGTGATGCGGCCAGGTCCGAAGGCGCAGTTCGATGCGTTCTATCTTCTGTGGGCGATGTCGCTGAAGGTCGTTCGCCAGCAGTGGCAACGCATCGTCTTCATGCAGACCAATCGCGAGGACACGGGCAGCCGCTATCGCGAGATCCAGATCCCACTCGCCGAGACGCGGGAGGAGTGCGACAGGATCGCCGAACCGTTCCGCCGCTACTACGAGGGCACTGCTGCACTGCGCGATGACTTCCTGTCCTACCTCGCCGAGGACGAGCATCACCACGTCTTCCTGTCGAGCGCCGAGGCGGTCCTTGAGCAGGTCGCAGATGACACCGCTACCGAGGCCGAGGACGACCAGGACTAGCCGCACGGACGGGTGAGAAGGCCGGCCTAGAGACACCCCACTGCGGTTGGACGGCAGAAGTCTGAAACCCCTTGCAGGCCAGCAATTGGATCGACTGGCCCGGCGAAGAACCACGCCTGAGCCCTTCAGCTCCGACCAAACGAGTCGGGCGCCAGTCGTCTCGACGGGACGTACCGGAGTTCATCTGGGGATTCGCTTGCACCCGCGGAGTCTCCAAATGGGGCTTCATCAATCGCCTCGCCCGCATCTTCGCGGATAGGGTCAGCGGATGAGCCGCCGCTTTCCCGATACCCACACGTTCCTAGCCGGACGCCAATTCAATGAATTGCCGGTATACGTAGTCGGCGGTCGCACCGAGCGACGCGTGACGCTCTACTCGCAGCAGTGTCGCGCGCTCAACTTGGTTGCTGCGCTCGACTCTTTGCACGGTGCCTCGCTGCGCGACAAGAGCGTTGCGGTCATCGGTGCCGGAGCAGCCGGAATCACCGCCGCGGGCGCGCTCCGCTCGCTTGATGTCGACAGAGTGTCCGTATTCGACCGCGGGGGCGCCCCTTTGCATGTGCAGCGGGCGTCCTTCTCGCGTTTCCTCCATCCCAACCTCTTTCACTGGCCCGAGTCCGGATGGGACGAACCGAACGCAGATCTTCCGCTCGGTGCATGGGAGGCCGGTTACGCCGATGCTGTTCGCCGACGCATCCTTACAACGTGCGGAGGTGACCTGCAGATCTCCTACTGCACTGACGTAGTGGACGTGACCGCCACGCCCAGCGGCATCGGGGTGAGGCTTCGACTGCGCCGACTGGAAACACGCGTCATCGCCGATTACGAGTTCGACCTCGTCTTGGTCGCCGCGGGGTTTCCGGCTGAGAAGCCTCCACGAGGCGCTCTTGGGGGTAGCTATTGGCACGCAGTCACCGGCCTCGCCGACATGGACGGGGCGATTCACGTCATCGGAGACGGCGACGGCGCCCTCACCGAGGTCATCATGCTCTACATCGACCGGCTCGGTCACCGCGCAGTGACGGGCATGGCCCACATGCTCCAGGACGATGATGTGTCTTGGAGGGCTGACCTCGAGGCACAGGGCACACCGAAAGACAACGCCGACCCCCCCAGAACGATGGTGGCGCCTTCGCTGCTTGACCTCTTTCGGCGCCACGACCGAGGGACGGGAGACATCACTATCCATGCCAATAGGGCAATGAAGGGAGGCAGTTTCCTGCTCAATCGAGTCCTCGTCGGCCACATCCTATGGATGGGCAATTCTCGCCTCACAATCGACCAGGCGAACGTAAGCGCCGCTGGCCTAGCCGCACTAGACGGCACTGTGGTCTGGCGAGCTGGGCTCGGTCCAACCGCGTCCCCCCTCCAGCCTTTCGAGAAGCCGGCTTTGTCAACCAAGAGCTCATTCGACGCGCTCAGCGCCGCTGGAACGCTCTCGCCGTCAGCTCTTGGCGTACTCGCTCACACCGTCGACGCGCTACGTCGCCCCCTGTGGTCCAACGAATTCGACAAGCAGGCTTCTAGCCATTCTGCCCAGTGGAGCGAAACCGCACCCGCCGGCATCGCGCCTGTCGCCGCGCAGCCGTCAGCCGCCGCGCTCGCGGCCCTTCCCTATATCTCCGCCACGATCCGTGATCTCGACCGACTTGGCGTGGCCCTTCGAGTCGACGCAGTCGACCATTCGCGGCGTTTTGCTTCGATCGAGACTCTCGTTCGCGTGCTCTCCGTGCCACACGCCGAGTGTCTAGTCCCGGCGGAAGCGAGCGCTCCTGTTGAGCCAACGAATACGTCTATTTGGCGAGACGACATTGGTCGACTCTGGTTTGAGCTGGGTGGGCTCGGCGACCGTAGCACCCGGCCCGCCGTGGCCGCCCTCGTTGATCCCACCCGGCTACCCGAATGGGCCAAACATGCCCGGCGCAACCGCCCTCGATTTCCCGGCACATGGAAGGAGAAAAAGACGGCCGTGCATACGGAAACGCTGCGCGGGATCACGGACTTGTCAACGATGCATCCGCCCGTGCTTGACGTGACGTGGCGCGCGCACTTCGACCGAGGGGAGGGGGAAGACGCGATGCGTGCGGTGCTCCGTCTCGCGTGGGTACCGAGCGGCCGTGATGAACGAATGGCGAAGGTCGGCGACCGCACCAGACACGCAATGCTCGACGCGGCGCGCATCATCGAGCGACTGGGGACTCCCCGTTCGTTCGAACCAGAGGATCGGTGGTCACTGCTCGCCGCCGCGGCCGCCGATCTAGCCATCCCGGCAGGAACACAGACGCGTGTGCTCAGTGCTTCGGCGACCCTGATCACGGGAGCCTGGGCGTCCCGGGTCCGTGCCATCGGCCGTTCATCGTTCGAAACACCTCCCTTCTTCACAAGTCTGCAACTCGCTGCTGAAGCTCTGGAGAGCTCACGACCGAGCGGGCCGCCCACGCACATGGTGAGTCAGCTTGCAAACGAGGCTTTGCTGCAGGCGCCACCTCGCGCAAGTTACGTCATCGCTCGGTTTGGTGTTCAACCTGCAACCGGCGAAGACCGCGCAGGTGACGAGGAAGCGTGAGCGGTTGCGTGACTCGGGATCACTGCGTTCAACAGCCCGCCACGCAGGATCCAAGCCCGGTCGCGCACCCTGATCGCCGCGCCCATGTCGGACGTCAAGGTCCCTGAGTCGAGCGGCTTGCCCACGTGACGCGCAACCCGCTTCGAGGATCAGCGGCTCGGTACTGCTCTGAATCGATGAGCTGCCCTGGTCAGAGCTAATGGCGCGACCCTATCCCGGGATTTGGGACTTCGCTTGGCCTAGTCACGTCCCAAACCCACCCGTATCGGCCCAGAGCCCTGGGCACCCCAGCTCCGAAGACCAAGAAAAGTCCCCGGAGATCAGTCGGTTCTCGCCGCCCCGCCGAGGCCCTGAAAATCGTGGTGTCCCCGGTTCGAGTCCGGGACTCGCCATTCTTCCTCCAGTCATCCGGGCGCCCTCACGGGCCGACCGGCGTCAGGCGCAGGGTGCCGGTCGTGAAGAACCCGTCGCCGCCGCTCTGCACCTCCGACGTGGTGAGGAGCGGTTGTGCGCCGCCCGCGATCGGAAGGGTGAACGACGTCGGCCCGACGCCGACCAGCGACGGCCCCGGCTGGCCCGGGATCGGCGGTGGCGGCGGATCCCCGGAGCAGCGGACGGTGAAGGTCGACTGCAGGACCGAAGCGAAGCCGGCAGTCCCCGTGCCGTAGTCGAAGGTCACCGTCACGTTGTCGCCCCGGTCGTCAGCCACGATCGTCACCGCGACGGGGCCGGCGCCGGCCACCGGCGTGTCGTAGGAGCAGTCATCGATCTTCGAGGTGACCGCGAGGTCGGCCCAGACGGCATTCGTGCCCCCTGTCCAACGGGCGGTGCCATCGCCCGTGGCGCGCCAGGTCGCGTCAAGCGTGCCGGTCGCCTCGTGGGTGGCGAAGATCCCTCTGCCGTCGAGGTCGAGCGCGACGTCGTAGGCCTCGGGCAGGTCGTTCGTGCCGATCGAGGCACGACCCACGCCCTGCGGCGAGCGGGCGGTGACGGCGACCTTCGCCGCCGCCGCGATGTGCGCCCGCTTGCCCTTCGTCTTGGGCATGGTGACCGCCGACTTGCCCGGGCTGGCTGGTGAGGTCTTGGTCCGCGCGGGGGAGACCTTGGCGCCACCGCCGGGCTCGAGGGCGAGATCTGCGGTGATCGGCTTGCCGGTGACCTTGCTGAAGGCCTTGATGGTGACCGTCGCGGTGGTGCCCGCCTTCACGACCTTCGGCGTCGGCACGACGCGGATGCAGCTCGCCGCGTTGTTCCACTCGTCCTCGGCGTTGTCGAGATGGCGCCGCGCCTGCTCCTGGGCAAAGCGCATGACCTCGGCCATCCCGAACTCGAGTTCCCTGGACCGGCCCCCCGACCACTTGATGTCGATCGACTTCGCGTCGATGATGGGCACGCCGACGGAGGTCGGCTTGATGCCCCTGACGGTGCCCGTGGCGTTCTCCCAGGTGACGATGACGTCGTAGCTCTTGAGCGTGCCGCTGGCGTCGACGTTCCCGACGACCGTGTAGTCCGCATTGAAGCCCTCGGTGACCTGCTGGCCGTCGCGGACGGCGTCGCGGCGGGCCTTGACGCCGCCAAAGGCGGTCACCTGGCCCTTCTTGTCGGGGCAGTAGACGCCCTGCGGCTTCGTCTCGTCCAGCTCGAACTGGTAGTTCGTGCCCTTCCCGCTGAGCGACGCCTTGACGGTGGCCCGCGCCTGGTTGTTCTGCAGGCCGGACTTGCGCCCGACGTCGACGTCGGTGCTCCCGCTCTGGAAGTACTCGCGCAGGCTGTCGAGGGTCGGCAGCCCGAGGGACTCCTCGCCGCCGGACTGCCGGGGGCGGGCGCGTCCAGCGGCGGGGGCACGCAGGCGCCGGTCGGTCTCGGACAGGCCGGCCTGGGCGACGGCGTCCTCCCATTGCGCGATGGCGGGGGCGTCAGCCCCCAGCAGCACGGTGATGGACGTCCCACCCCGGCCGGCATCGAGCCGGCGCGAGGAGCCCACGATGCGACTCGCGAGCGCTGCGGTGTCCTTCGGCTGCCCGCGAAAGAGCGTGCGCGAGCTGATGCACTGCGTCCCGCTCTTCAGCCGCAACCGCGTCTGCCCCGGCCGGCAGACCTTCGTCTTCTTCTTCGCCGCGGAGGCCGCGGGCGTGAGCGTGCGGGGCGCGTGATCCGTCCGCCTGTCGTCAGCGCGGGCGCTGGCGCCCAGGGTGATGATCATCAGCGCGACAAGCGGGATTGCGGCGAACTGCGCGAGTCGGATCGAAATCCGGACCATGCCTGACCGTAGCACGGGATCGGCCCGCCGCCGAGCGGAATGCCGGCGCACCGCGATGGGCCCAGGGCGCGCCGGCCTAGGACACCAACGCCAGCAGCCCCGCCCGGCGGGCGCGGCGCACGGCGTCGCGACGATCGCGGGCGCCGACCTTGATGTAGATGCTCTTGACGTGCGTCTTGACGGTGTTGACGGAGACGTCGAGCTCGGCGGCGATCTCGCGGTTGGTCAGCATCGTCGGCAGGTAGCGCAGCACCGACAGCTCGCGCGGGCTGAGCTCGTCGACCACCATCGGGTCGCTCGCGTCGTGGAACGCGAGCCGGTCGGAGAGCTCCCCGGCGAGCGCGGAGAACTCCGACCCCCTCCCGCGGTGAATCTGCAGCAGCGGGGCCAACCTCCCGTCCTGATCCAGGACGGGGAGCCAGACGCCGGTCGCCTCGACCAGGCGCAGGGCATCCTCGAGGGCTGCCGTCGCGGCGGCGCGCTCCCCCAGCGCCTCGTGGGCCCGGGCGCACACGAGCAGCGCATGCATCTCGACCGAGGCCAGGGCGGCGTCGGGCGGTGCGGTGTCGTGCCGCGCGGCGAGCGCGATGCTGCGGCGCGGATCGCGCGTCAGCAGCAGCCGGGCCAGGGCCACGGTGGAGGCCCGGCCCGCGCGCGCGTCCATCTCCGACTCCAGCATGGCGATGGCCTGCGCCTCCGACCCGGCGGCGCGCAGGGCGAGCGCCTCCTCGGCCAGGAGTTGCTCGCTGAGTGGCGTGAAGAACGGCGAGTGACGGTACTGCGCGCGCAGCGACGCGATCGTCTCGATCGCCTCGGTGGGGTGGTTGCGCATGCGGGCGACGCGCGCCCGGGTGGCCGCGGTCACCAGCCGCAGCGGGACCTCGGCCGACTGGCCCATGCCCTCGAGTGCCTCGTCGAGCAGCGTGTCCGCCTCGCTCAGCCTCGCGCGGAGCAGGGCGCAGACCGCCAGCACGAGGAGGGCGGTGGCGCCGAGCGTCGTGCGGCGCCA
>CAZXNX010000027.1:0-14442 GCA_964642225.1 uncultured Solirubrobacteraceae bacterium
GGCCCGCGTCGCACCGCGCTGCCGTTGCGGGACGGGGACGGCGCGGTCATCGGCACGCTCCTGCTCCCCGCCGACCTCCCGGCCGCCGACCTGGAGCGGGCGACCGGCCGGGTCGCGCCCGCGCTGGAGCCGCTGCTGGCCGCCGCGCTGCACCGCGAGGAGCTGCGCGACGAGCTGGTGGAGACCGCCGCGTTGCGCCAGAGCGACGTCGTCAAGACCGCCGTGCTGCGCGCGGTGTCCCACGACCTGCGCTCGCCGCTGACGGCGATCGTGACCGCGGGGGAGGCGCTCGGCTCGTCGTCGCTGGACGCCGAGGACCGGCGCGAGCTGTCGGCCGGCGTCGTGGCGGAGGGCAACCGTCTGGCCGGCCTCATCGACAAGCTCCTCGACCTCTCGAGGCTGGAGGCCGGCTCCGCCGCGCCGCGCACGGACTGGAGTGCGATCGACGACGTGCTGCGCGCGGCCGGGGACGGGCTGGCGGTGGCACCGGGGATCATCACCTATGCGATCGCGCCCGACCTGCCGCTCGTGCGGGCCGACAGCGCCCAGCTCGAACGGGCCTTCGCCAATCTCATCGAGAACGCGGTGCGCCATTCGGGCGGCCAGCCGGTGTCGGTGCGGGCCCGGGTGGTCGGGGCGCGGCTGGTGGTGCGGGTCGTCGACCGCGGCCCCGGCATCGCCGAAGCCGAGCACGAGCGGATCTTCACGCCCTTCTACCAGGCCCGGGCGGCCACGCCGCACACCGGGGCCACCGCCGCCGGCTCGGGCCTGGGCCTGGCCATCGCCCGCGGCTTCGTGGAGGCCAACGGCGGGCGCCTGCGGGTCGAGTCGCTGCCCGGCCAGGGCAGTACGTTCGTCGTGGACCTGCCCCTGCCCACCGACGAGGAGACGCTGGACGCATGACGACCCCGGGCGCCACCGGACACCGGGTCCTTGTGTGCGACGACGAGATCCAGATCCTGCGTGCGCTGCGCGTGGTGCTGCGCGAGGCGGGCTTCGACGTGGTCACGGCGCAGAACGCCCAGGACGCGCTGGACCTCGTGTCCGTGCGCCCGCCCGACGCCGCCATCCTGGATCTCGTCCTGCCCGACGGCAGCGGGATCGACGTGTGCCGGGAGATCCGCACCTGGTCGACGATGCCGATCCTCGTGCTCAGCGCCGTGGGGGAGGAGGACGAGAAGGTCCGCGCCCTGGAGGCCGGCGCCGACGACTACGTGGTCAAGCCGTTCTCCCCCCGCGAGCTCGTCGCCCGGCTGCAGGCGGCGCTGCGGCGGGCCGGGAGCGCCACCGAGGACCCGGTGATCGTGATCGGCGCCCTCACCGTCGACCTGGCCGCCCGGACGGTGCGCCGCGATGGCGCCGACATCCACCTGACCCCGATCGAGTACGGATTGCTCACCACGCTGGCCCGCAACCGCGGCCGGCTGATCACCCATCGCACCCTGCTCACCCAGGTGTGGGGCCCCGAGTACGCCGACGACACCCAGACGCTGCGCACCCACATCGCCAACCTGCGCCGCAAGGTCGAGGACCCGGATCCCGCGGCGCCGCGCCTCATCCGCACCGACCCCGGGGTCGGCTACCGCATCACCGACTGAGCCCTTGACGAAATCTTCATAGCGTCCGGTCGTTTGCCCATGCGCCCTTGACGGGGCGGGGCGCAAAGTGCTCGGCATGGACATTCTCATGCTCGCCGTCGGGCTCCTGTCGTTCGTGGCCCTCGGCTTCCTGATCACCGGATTGGACCGCGTATGAGCGCCACCGATGCCGCCGGCCTCGTGGTCGCCCTGCTGCTCATGGCCTACCTCACGTTCGCGCTGCTGCGCGGGGAGCGGCTGTAGCCATGGACGTCGCGGGCTGGCTCCAGATCGTCGTCTTCGTCCTCGTGCTCACGGCGCTCACGCCGCTGCTGGGCGGCTACATGGCACGTGTGTTCACCGGTGAGCGTGTCTTCCTCACCGCCGTCGTCGGTCCGGTCGAGCGCGGGACCCTCCGGCTCCTGGGAGTCGACGGCGACCACGAGCAGGACTGGAAGGCGTACGCGCGCTCCGTCCTGCTCTTCAGCGCGGGCGGCTTCGTCCTGCTCTACGTGCTCCTGCGCATCCAGGGCTCGTTGCCGTTCAACCCGCAGGGGTTCGGCGCGGTCCCCGCCGATGTCTCGCTCAACACCGCCGCGTCGTTCGTGACCAACACGAACTGGCAGTTCTACGCCGGTGAGACGACGATGTCCAACTTCACCCAGATGGCCGGGCTCGCCGTGCAGAACTTCATCTCCGCGGCTGTCGGCATCGCCGTCTGCATCGCGGTGATCCGGGGCTTCGCCCACCGCAGCCTCAGCAGCCTGGGCGCCTTCTGGGTCGACTTCGTACGGACCACGCTGTACGTCCTCCTGCCGATCTCGATCGTCCTGGCCCTCTTCTACGCCTCGCAGGGCGTGATGCAGGACCTGTCCGGGAACATCGACCTCAAGACGCTGTTGGGCGGCGCCCAGACCCTGGTGCCCGGCCCGGTCGCCTCCCAGGAGGCCATCAAGCTCCTGGGCACCAACGGCGGCGGCTTCTACAACGTGAACTCGGCGATGCCCTTCGAGAACCCGACGGCCCTCACCAACGGCATCGGGATGCTCTCGATCCTGCTCATCCCCGCGGCCCTCACCGCCACCTTCGGGCGGATGGTGGGAAGCCGGCGGCAGGGCTGGGCGATCTACGCCGCCATGGCGGTGCTCTTCGTCGTCGGCGTCGCCGTCGTCTACGGGGCCGAGGCGAACGGCTCACCCGCCCAGCACCTCGCCGGGATCGCCGGCGGCAACTTCGAGGGCAAGGACACGCGCTTCGGCCTGGGCAGCAGTTCGCTCTTCGCGGCGGTCACCACGGTCGCCTCGTGCGGCGCGGTCAATGCGGCGATGGAGTCGCTCACCGGGCTCGGCGGGGCGATCCCGATGGCCAACATGATGACCGGCGAGGTGATCTTCGGCGGGGTCGGATCGGGGCTCTACGGCATGCTGCTCTACGTCCTGCTGGCGGTGTTCCTGGCCGGGCTGATGGTCGGCCGCACGCCCGAGTACCTGGGCAAGAAGATCCAGGCGAGGGAGATCAAGCTCACCATGGTCGGCACACTCGCCGTCCCGCTGCTGGTCCTCGCGGCCACGGCACTGGCGATCGCGACCAAGTACGGCGCACCATCGATCTCCTCCGCGGGCCCGCAGGGCTTCAGCGAGACGCTCTACGCCTACACGTCGCAGGGCAACAACAACGGCTCGGCGTTCGCGGCCTTCACCGGCTTCGTGCAACCCAACGGGCCGGGCAACGTCGGGGCGTTCGGCATCACCTTCGCCGACGTCCTGGGCGCCCTGGCCATGATCGGCGGGCGGTTCCTGCCGCTCATCGCCGCCCTGGCCGTGGCGGGCGCGCTCGCCGGCCGCCGCGTCACCCCGACGGGGCCCGGCACGATGCGGACGGACACACCGACGTTCGCGATCCTGCTCATCGGCACGATCCTGCTCGTCGCGCTGCTCACCTTCGTCCCCGCACTGCTCCTGGGCCCTGTGGTGCAGGCCCTCTCCACCACCCTCTTCTAGGAGGCCTTGTCATGCGCATCGAACTCCGCGCCACGCTCGTCGCCCTCGTGCTCTGCACCGCGATGCTGGGCCTGGCCTACCCGCTGGCCCTGACCGGTGTCTCCCAGGTGGCGTTCTCGGACGCCGCCAGCGGCGACCTCGTCAGCGCCAACGGGCGTGTCGTGGGCTCCAAGCTGATCGGCCAGGACTTCAAGAACGTGCCGCGCTATTTCCAGTCGCGGCCCTCGGCCACCGACTACTCGGCCAGCGCCACGGCCTTCTCCAACGCGGGGCCCAACAGCGCCGACCTGCGCGACGCGCTCGTGGCGCGGGCGGCCGCCTACCTCAAGCGGGAGCGGCCCTACGACCCCACGCTCACGAGAGCAGGCATCCCGCCGGACGCGGTGATGACCACCGCCTCCAACGTGGACCCGCACATCTCGCCCCAGGACGCCGCCATCCAGGCCCGTCGGGTGGCCAGGGTGCGTGGCCTGCCGCTGCGCCGCGTCCAGACCCTCATCGACGACAACACCGCGGGCCGCGCCCTCGGCTTCCTCGGAAGCCCCGGCGTGAACGTCCTGCAGCTCAACCTCGCGCTCGACCGGGAGACCCGTTCATGACCACCGCCACCCCCTCCGCCTCACTCTTCTCGCCCCAGATGCTCCTCCCCGCCCTGGGGGAGAGCGTCCGCAAGCTCGATCCTCGGGCGATGGCCCGCAACCCGGTCATGTTCGTGGTCGAGGTGGGTGCGCTCCTCTGCACGGTCATGTGGCTGCTGCAGGTGTTCGGCGTGGATCCGGGCAGCGACGCGCAGGACCCCGCCTGGTTCTCGTTCACCGTCGGCGTATGGCTGTGGCTCACCGTGGTGTTCGGCAACCTGGCCGAGGCGATCGCCGAAGGCCGCGGCAAGGCCCAGGCCGCCGCGCTGCGGGCCATGCAGAGCGACACCGTCGCCACGCTGCGGGACGGCTCGACCGTCGCCGCCGGCGAGCTGCGCAAGGGCGACGTCGTCGTCGTCGTGCCCGGCGAGGTCATCCCCGGAGACGGCACGGTGATCGAGGGGATCGCCTCGGTCGACGAGTCGGCCATCACCGGCGAGTCGGCCCCGGTGATCCGCGAGGCGGGCGGGGATCGCAGCGCGGTCACCGGTGGGACGCGCGTGCTGTCGGACGGCATCGTGGTGGAGATCACCCAGGACCCGGGGTCGTCGTTCCTGGACCGGATGATCGCCCTCGTCGAAGGGGCGGAGCGGCGCAAGACGCCCAACGAGATCGCGCTGGGCATCCTGCTCGCCGGACTGACCCTGATCTTTCTCGTCGTGGTCGTCACCCTGAAGCCGTTCGCCGACTTCGCCGGGACGGCGATCTCCGTCGTGACGCTCACGGCGCTGCTCGTCGCGCTCATCCCCACCACCATCGGCGCGCTGCTCAGCGCCATCGGCATCGCCGGCATGGACCGCCTCGTGCGCCGCAACGTGCTGGCCACCTCGGGCCGTGCCGTCGAGGCGTCCGGCGACGTCGATGTCCTGCTGCTGGACAAGACCGGCACGATCACCCTCGGTAACCGCCAGGCGGCGGCCTTCCTGCCCATGCCAGGCGTGAGCGAAGCTGACCTGGCCGCCGCGGCGCGCATGTCGTCGCTGGCCGACGAGACCCCGGAGGGCCGCTCCATCGTCACGCTGGCCAAGCAGTACGGGCTGGGAGAGGCCCACGACCTCGGGCCCGACGCGCAGTTCATCCCGTTCACGGCCGAGACCCGCATGTCCGGCGTCGACGTCGACGGGGTGCGCCTGCGCAAGGGCGCCGGGGACTCGGTCATCGCCTGGGTGGAGGGCGAGGGCGGCCAGACGCCCCCCGAGCTGCAGGCGACGCTCGACCATGTCGGCAACGAGGGCGGCACGCCGCTGGCCGTCGCCCGTGACAGCCAGGTGCTCGGCGTCGTCTATCTCAAGGACACCGTCAAGGACGGCATGGCCGAGCGGTTCGCGCAGCTGCGGGCGATGGGCATCCGCACGATCATGGTCACCGGCGACAACCGCCTGACCGCGGCGAAGATCGCCGACGAGGCCGGCGTCGACGACTTCCTCGCCGAGGCGACGCCGGAGCGCAAGCTCGAGCTGATCCGCCACGAGCAGGGTGACGGCCGCCTCGTCGCCATGACCGGCGACGGCACCAACGACGCGCCCGCCCTGGCCCAGGCCGACGTGGGCGTGGCGATGAACACGGGGACCCAGGCGGCCCGCGAGGCGGGCAACATGGTCGACCTGGACTCCAACCCGACGAAGCTCATCGAGATCGTCGAGGTCGGCAAGCAGCTCCTCATCACCCGCGGCAGCCTGACGACGTTCTCGATCGCCAACGACGTCGCCAAGTACTTCGCGATCCTGCCGGCGATCTTCGCCTTCACCTACGCCGCCACCGCCGGGGAGACGGGCCCGTTGGACTCCCTGAACGTGATGAACCTGGGGTCGCCGCAGTCGGCGATCATCTCGGCCATCGTGTTCAACGCGCTGATCATCCCGGCGCTCGTGCCGCTGGCCCTGCGCGGCGTCTCCTACCGGGCCGTGGGGGCCACGGCGCTGCTCCGGCGCAACCTCCTGCTCTACGGCCTCGGCGGGCTCATCGTCCCGTTCGTGGGGATCAAGCTCATCGACCTCGTCGTCTCCGGGGTGCTGGGCGCGTGATGCTCGACGCCCCCGAGCGTCGTGGGCACCTGAAGGTCTTCCTCGGCATGGCGGCGGGGGTGGGCAAGACGGTGCGCATGCTGCAGGAGGGGCACGCGGCCCTCGCGCAGGGGCGCGACGTGACGATCGGGCTGCTGGAGACGCACAGCCGCGAGCAGACGGCGGCGGCAGCGGTGGGGCTTCCCGTCATCCCGCGGCGGACCGTCGAGTACCGGGGCACCGTGCTGCAGGAAATGGACCTGCCCGCGATCCTGGCCCGCCGCCCCGAGCTGTGCCTCATCGACGAGCTGGCCCACACCAACGCCCCCGGGCTCGAGCACCGCAAGCGCTGGGAGGACGTGGGCGACGTGATCGCCGCCGGCATCGACGTCTTCTCCACCGTCAACGTCCAGCATCTGGAGTCGCTCAACGACCGCGTCACCGAGCTCTCGGGCGTGGTCGTGCGGGAGACGGTCCCCGACGCGATCCTCACCGAGGCCGACGAGCTGGTGATCATCGACCTCACGCCGGAGGCCCTCCTGGACCGGTTGCGCGCCGGCGAGGTGTACCCCGCCGAGCGGATCGAGGCGGCGCTGAACAACTTCTTCAAGATCGAGAACCTCGCCGCGCTGCGCGAGGTCGCGCTGCGCCAGGTGGCGCAGGACGTGGAGACGCGGCGGGCGATCAGCGCGGCGGCGGCACCGCGGCGCGTGGGTGAAGCGGTGGGCGACACCGCGCCGCAGGCCGTGGGCGAGCGCCTCATGGCCCTCGTCGAACCGGTGCCCAGCTCCCAGCGGCTGGTCCGGCGCGCGTGGCGCTCGGCCCAGCGGCTGGGCGCCGACCTGGACGTCGTCTGGGTCCAGCCGCCCGGACGGCCGCCGACCGCCGACGAGGAGACGCGGCTGCACGCACTGCGCACGCTGTGCTCCGTCCTCGGCGCGCACTTCCTGCTGGAGAGCGGCGACGACGTCGCGGCCGCTGCGGCCGCCGTGGCCTGCCGGCTCGGCACCACCTACGTCCTGCTCGGCGCGTCGCGCCCGCCGCGCGGGCTGGCCCGGATGCGTGAGCCACTCGCGCTCCAGCTCACCCGCCGGCTTCCCGGTGTGGACGTCCGTATCGTCGCCGACCGCGCCCTGCGCCGGGAGTTGCCGTCATGACCATTGTCCTCATCGCCGTCGCGGCGGTCGTGCTGGGCGTCGCGGCGGGCTGGTGGCTGCCGCCCCACGGCCGCCTGCCCTGGCGTGGCGACGCGCCCGAAACCCCGCGGCAGCGGCGCATCCTGCTGCCCTTCACCGGCACGTCGATCTCCCGGCGCTCGCTGGAGGCGGCGCTGCGGCTGGCCGTCGCCGAGAACGCGACCCTGATGCCCGCCTACCTGGCGCGCGTATCTCGCTCCCTGCCGCTGGACGCCGCGGTGCCCCGGCAGGCGGCCGAGGCGATGCCCGTGCTGGAGGCGATCGAGCAGCAGGCCCACGCCCGCGACGTCCCCGTGGACGCCCGCGTGGAGCGCGGGCGCACCTACCGCCACGCGCTGAGCCGGCTGCTCAGCGAGGAACCGGTCGACCGGGTGATCGTCTCGGCCACCGGCGACGGCGGCGATACCGGGCTCAGCGGCGAGGACCTCGTGTGGCTGCTGCGGGAGGCGCCCGCCGAGGTGCTCATCCTGCGGCCGGGCCCGGCCGACCACCGCGTCGTCTCCGGCGCCGCGGTCGCGGGCCACTTCTGATCAGCGGCGAAAGCCCTTCAGTGCCGTGGTGAACGCCTTCAGCGCGGGGCGGGCGCTGCCGTCGCGGTTGACCAGGCCGGCGTCGAACCCGGTGCAGTCGGTGCCCGTCCAGCTGTAGGTGTACATCCGCTCCAGGTCCCGGTCGAAGGCGCGGGCCACCGTGAACGTGCGCGTGGTGGCCGTGGCCTGGCGGGTCAGGCTGCACGTGCGCTGGACCCGCTGGGTGCCGGCCAGGCGCACGTAGGCCAGGCCGCCCGTCTCGGTGAGCCAGAAGCGGGTGTGGCGGACCTGCTCGCGCACGAGCCGGATGGTTGTGGCGGTCGCCTTGGTCTCGCGGTCGTTGGGGTCGGTGTACTGGTGGATGCCGACGGTGAGCGTGCGGTTGCGCTCGCGCAGCGGCAGCGCTTTGAGCCACGTCGCCAGCCACGGGCGGATGTTGAGCCGGTACAGGAGGTCCAGGGCGACGATCTTGCAGCCCGGGCACAGCGCGCGCATCGCCAGGTAGAACTGGGCGGCGCGCTTGGGGTTGTCGAAGGTGGGCTGGGTGCGGTGGTTGGCCTCGTTCCACACGCCCCACTCGCGCACCCCGCGGGGGCGGTAGCGGTCGATGAGCGCGCCGACCTTGGCGCGGTAGGTGGCCACCGAGGGCAGATGGGCGCGCTCGGGCTCGAAGTCGTTCGTGGAGATGTGCATCAGCACCTGGACGCGCGCGTCGCGCGCGGCGTCCACGAACGCGTCGGCCCGGGCGAGGGCGTCCGGGTGGTCGATGGCGTCCCACCGCACGAAGTAGCGCGTGCGCTTGAGGCCCAGTGCGCGGTAGAGCGGGTTGGCGAACATCTCCGCCTGCTGGTCGCCGACCCCGACCAGCACGTTGGCCGTCTTCGTCTTCGTCTTCGTCTTCGCCTCGGCCGCGCCGGCCGGCAGGAGCAGGAGCCCGGTGAGGAGGAGGAGGAGCGGCAGGAGGCGGCGGCGGAGGGGCATACGGGTGCAAACCCTCCCATGCGGCGCGGGTTGCGGGTCTCGGTCGGGACCGGGCGCTACCGCAGCCACAGGCCGACCGTGCGTCCGAGGTATGCGGCCAGCAGCCCGGCGGCCAGGCTCACCCCGATGTTGAGGACGGCGGCGCGCCGGCGGCCGTCCTCGTCGAGCCGGTGGGTGTCGAGCATCCACGTCGAGAACGTGGTGAACGCACCGAGGAACCCGACCTCCACCACCCGCAGCACGGGGTCGTCGCTCACCGTCGCGCTGAGCAGACCCAGCGCGAAGGCGCCGGACAGGTTGACGGCGAGGATCCCGTAGGGGAACCGCTCGTGCTCGCGGAAGGCGATGAAGTGGTCGACGAAGTACCGGGCCAGGGATCCGGCGCCGCCCGCGAGCGTCAGTGCCACCCACGTCGCGGGGGTCATGCGCGCTCCCCGTGCGTGCGGTGCACCGCGGCGGTGGCCAGGGCGACGGCCGCGAGGCCGAGCACGATGCTCGCGGTCGCGTACCCCGCCGCCAGCGCCACGTCGTCGTCCTCGAGCAGGTCGAGCAGCTCGACCTGCAGCGTGGAGAACGTCGTCAGCGCACCCGCCACGCCCGTGCCCAGCAGCGGGCGCCAGTGGGGCCGGGCGTCGTAGTGCTCGTGGCGGGTGACGACCACGCCGAGCAGGAAGCAGCCGACGATGTTCACCGCGAACGTCGCCCACGGCCAGGTCCCGGGGTGGACGGGGAACGCCTCGACCACCAGCGCGCGCAGCAGCGCGCCGGCCATGCCGCCCACGACGATCGCGGCGATGGGGTGGCGCGAGCCGTTCACGCGCCTTTCCTATCACCCGTCCCGGCCGCGCCGATGTCACCGTCCGTTCATCGACCCCGCGACACCCCCGCGCTACCGTCTGACGCATGGCTGACGACCCCACCATCCCCACCGTGCGCAGCGACCAGGAATGGCGTGAGCGCCTCACCCCGACCCAGTACAACATCCTGCGCGAGGCCGGCACCGAGCGGCCCTTCACCGGCGAGTACGTCGACGTCTTCGACGACGGCACGTACCGGTGCGCGGGCTGTCAGGCCGAGCTCTTCCTCTCCGACACGAAGTACGACCACGGCTGCGGCTGGCCCTCGTTCACCGAGCCCGCCACCGAGGGCAGCGTCATCTACAAGGAGGACCGCGCCTTCGGCATGAAGCGCGTCGAGGTCCTGTGCGCCTCCTGCGGCGGCCATCTCGGCCACGTCTTCGACGACGGCCCGCCCGCCGCCGGCGGTCAGCGCTTCTGCATCAACAGCGGCGCCGTGGACCTCCAGCGCAGCGCCTCCTGACGCACCGAAATCCGGCGTTTTCCGATCACCCGGAGGTATCGCGAACACGACCGCCGCGGCACCGCCCTGGCGCCCCGCCGCGATACCTCCGTCGGTAACCACGCGGTGTGGCGGGCCCCCCCCCCGCCCCCCCCCGGAGGTAACCCTGTCACAATGTTGTTAAAAGCTCCGCCGATTCGATAGTGTGGCCGAGCCGCCGCGAGGAACCGTCCCTTCACCTCGTACGACGGCCGTCGTCCTCGCACCGCGCGAGGGCCCAGCGGTCGCCTGGTGGCACCTCATGCCCCATCACGCCGCCGCCGATTCTGCATCCCATGACCGATCGCCCAACCCCGGGGCACGGAACCCCCGGCCCCTCACGCCGGCCCGATTCGGGCCCGCCCACCAACCGGGGCATGGTCGCGGGGAGCCTGCTGGTCGGCACGCTGCTGTTGTGCGCGGGCGTCGGGCTGGCGCTCGGCGCGCTCGCGGGTGTCGCGGTCGTCGGGCTCTTCGTGGGGATCTTCGCGGGCTTCCCGCTCGGGATCGTCGTCGTCAAGAAGCGCTTCGGGGATGTCTGAGGAGCGTGGGCCGATGATCTTCCTGCGCTACCTCGACCTCGTCGTCCTCGCCCTGGCACTGCCGGTGTTCCTGGTCGCGGGGTGGCCGATGCTCGGCTACGCGGTGGGTGGCGGCATCTGGCTCGTCCAGCGCGGACTGCAGGAGTACTTCACCCGCAAAGCGGCCCATAAATCGGACGTCAAGACGTCCGTCGGGATCCTCGCCGGGAGCATCGTAGGACGCGGATGGCTCGTAGCCCTTACGATCTTCGCGGTCGGGCTCAGCAACAACGACGCCGGACTCGCCGCCGCCGTCCTCGTCATCGCCCTCTTCACCGTCTACTTCACCGTGAACATGATCCTTCGCCCCATCGAGAACGCCGCCACCAAGGAACAGCTTTCGTGAGCCGTCGCTATCGCATCGCCGCGGCTCTCACGCCGGCGCTCCTCCTGCTCGCCGGCCCCGCCAACGCGCTGGCCCTGAACGTCAACACGGAGTACCGCCCCCAGGACGAGTTCAAGCTCGACACCTGGTTCTCCGTCGGGCCGATCAACTTCAACAAGGCCGTGATGTACATCATCATCGCCACCCTGCTGACGGTCGGCACGATGCTGTGGATCTCCCGCCGCATGCAGCAGAAGCCCAACCGCATCCAGACCGCGGTCGAGGTCCTCTTCACGCTGATGCGCGACAACATCACCCGCGGCAACATGTCCGACCAGATGGCGGCCCGCTGGTTCCCCTTCGTCGGCGCCCTCTTCCTCTTCATCTGGTTCTCGAACATGATCGGGTACCTGCCGCTGCCGACCAACACCGAGCACTCGGTGGACATCTTCGGCCTGCAGGTTCCGTCGCTGGCGCTCTACGCGGCCACCGCGAACCTGTCGGTGCCACTGGCCCTGACGCTGGTCGTGTGGTTCAGCTACCACTTCGTGGGCGTCAAGACCCACGGCGTCGTCGGCTACCTGAAGACCTGGGTGCCGGCCGGCGTCGAGGGCCCCGCGACCTTCCCGATCTTCTGCATCGAGGTCATCTCGCACATCGTCCGGCTCGTCTCGCTCAGCGTTCGTCTCTTCGCGAACATCCTGGCGGGCCATCTCCTCATCTTGTTCATGGGTGGCGGCCTCGTGGTCCTGCTCAACCTGGCTGCGGTCGGGTCGCTCATCCTGGGTCTCATCACCGGCACGATGGCGGTGGCCTTCTTCCTCTTCGAGGTGGGCCTCGTCGCGACCCTGCAGGCCTTCATCTTCGCCACCCTGACTTCCATCTACCTCGGCGCCGCGGCGTCCGAGTCGCACTGATCACACAAGGAGCACGCAGTGGACATCAACGTCATCAACGACATCGCCCAGGCCAGCGGACCGGCCAGCGACGTCGCGCAGGAGTACGGGCGTAAAGCCGGCAAGGCGATCGCCCTGGGCATCGGTGCCGGTCTCGGCACCATCGGCCCCGGCATCGGCGTCGGTTACATCTTCGGCAAGGTCATCGAATCGGTGACCCGCCAGCCCGAGATGAAGGACGAGATCACGTCGATCCAGTGGCTGGGCTTCGCGCTCACCGAGGCGATCGTGTTCTACGCCTTCATCTTCGGCCTGATCGCCTTCTTCCTGGGCTAGACGCATGCTCGACGCCACGATCATCGCCGCCGACAGCTCGAACGAGTCGTCGACCTTCCTCGTCTCCCCCGACGTGGGGTTGATGATCTGGACGCTGCTCGCCTTCGGCGTGGCGATCTACATCCTGGGCAAGTACGCCTTCCCGAAGATCAGCGAGTCGCTGGACAAGCGTCAGGCGATGATCGAGGACTCGATCGACCACGCCGCCAAGACGCGTGAGGAGGCCGACGAGCTGCTCGCCGAGTACCGCGAGCGGCTGAAGGAAGCCCGCACGCAGGCGGAGGAGATCGTCGAGCGGGCCCGCAAGGCCGCCGACGCCACCGGGGCGGAGGCCGTCGAGGCCGGCAAGGCCACGCGCGAGGAGCTCCTCGCGCAGGCCCGCAAGGACATCGAGGGGGAGACCCGTCGCGCGATCCAGGAGATCCGCAACGAGGTCGCCGACCTCACGATCCTCGCGACGGAGAAGGTCACCCGCAAGACCCTCACCGAAGCCGATCAGCAGCGGCTCGTCGAAGAAGCGCTCGGCGAGCTGGACTTCTCATCGCTCTCGGGCAGCGAGCGCAACAACTAGTCGCGATGGAGCAGATCGCCACCGTATACGCACGCTCGCTGTTCGAGGTCGCCCAGCAGGACGGCAAGCTCGACCTCGTCAAGGAGCAGCTCGGGCAGGTCGCCGACGCGATCGACGAGAACCGGGATCTGTCGGTCTTCTTCTTCAGCCCCTACTTCTCCACCGAGGAGAAGAAGGACGGGCTGAGGAGGGTCGTCGAGGACGCCGATCCGGTGGTCCTCAACTTCCTGGAGCTGCTCGTGGAGAATCACCGCATGCCGGCGATCTTCCGCACCCGCCGGCATTTCGACGCGCTCTGGGACGATGAGAACCAGCTGCTGCCGGTGCAGCTGACGTCCGCCGTGACCCTGGACAGCTCGACCGCCGACCAGCTCGGCGCCGCGATCGAGAAGAGCACCGGCCGCAAGGTCGAGCTGACGTCCTCCGTCGATCCCGACCTGCTCGGCGGGATCGTCCTGCGCGTCGGGAACAGCATCCTCGACGCCTCCATCCGCAACCGCCTCGAACTACTACGCAAGCAGGTCGCGAGGGGATAACGGCTCGTCCGCCCCGAGCCATTCCCTCACGCGACCACCAAGGAGCACAGCGAACACATGCACATCAATCCCGACGAGATCACCTCCATCCTCAAGAGCCGCATCGAGGGCCTCGACGCCGGCAGCGCCGAGCTGACCGAGGTCGGCACCGTGCTCTCGGTCGCGGACGGCATCGCCCGTATCCACGGGATCGAGAACTGCATGTCGTTCGAGATGCTCGAGCTGCCCCACGGCGTGACCGGCCTGGCCCTCAACCTCGAGTCCGACAACGTCGGCGCCGTGCTCTTCGGCCCGTGGGAGAAGGTCGTCGAGGGCGACACCGTCAAGCGCACCGACCGCCTGCTGGAGATCCCGGTCGGCGACGGCATGCTCGGCCGCATCGTCTCCCCGCTGGGCATCCCGCTCGACGGCAAGGGCGACATCGCCAGCAGCGAGTCCCGCCCCGTCGAGCTCATCGCTCCCGGCATCGTCGAGCGCCAGCCGGTCGTCGAGCCGCTCCAGACCGGCCTGAAGGCCGTCGACGGCATGATCCCGATCGGCCGCGGCCAGCGCGAGCTGATCATCGGCGACCGTCAGACGGGCAAGACGGCGATCGCGCTCGACACGATCATCAACAACAAGGACACGGGCGTCGTGTCCGTGTACGTGGCCATCGGCCAGCGCCTGGCCACCGTCGTCGGCATCGCCGAGACGCTCGCCGAGCACGGCGCGCTGGACAACACGATCATCGTCGCCGCCCCGGCCGACGAGGCCGCGCCGATCAAGTTCCTGGCGCCGTACGCCGGCACCGCGATGGCCGAGTACTTCCTGCACAAGGGCGGCCACGCCCTGTGCGTGTACGACGACCTCACCAAGCACGCGTACGCGTACCGCCAGATGTCGCTGCTGCTGCGCCGCCCGCCGGGCCGCGAGGCGTACCCGGGCGACGTCTTCT
>CAZXNX010000028.1:0-1119 GCA_964642225.1 uncultured Solirubrobacteraceae bacterium
GCGATGGCCAGCGCGGTGGCGCAGAGCACGCAGAAGAGGGCGAGGCGCGAGAGCACCGGGCGAAGATATCGGGCGGGGTCGGGGAGCGCGGCAGCAGGCCGGCGGTGGGTGGAAAGGGACATCGCACGACCTGAGACACGCGAGACGGCCCGAGGTTGAGTGGGCCAGGCTTTATCTGCGCGTCGGCACTCTGTGATATCCACCTCACATGGCGAGTGAGACCACACGGGCGCTTGACGCGCTCGCGCATGTTCCCGCCTTCGAGACGCTGCAGCCCGAGGACCTCGAGCGCATCGCGGAGGTGACGGTCGTCCGGAACTTCCCGGCCGACCACGCGATCTTCCGCGAGGGCGACGCCAGCACCACCTGTTACATCGTGCGCAGCGGCCACGCACGCGCCATCCGCGAGCACCCCGACGGCCGCACCATCGCGCTGGCCCACTTCGGCCCGGGCGACATCTTCGGCGAGCTGGCGATGTTCGACGACGAGCGGCGCTCGGCCACCATCGAGACGCTCGACGAGGTCGAGGCCCTGGCCATCGGCAGCACGGACATGCGCCGTCTGCTGCGCGACCAGCCCGACCTGGCCGTGGAGATCGTCGTCTCCCTCGCCCGCCGACTGCGCGAGGCCAACGAGCGCATCTCCCGCCAGTCCTTCCAGACCGTGCAGAGCCGGGTGGCCGGGGTGCTCAAGACGATGGTCGAGCAGGCCCGCGCCGAGGGGGCGGGGGGCGACAAGGACGTGGTCGTCATCGCCACCCAGGCCGACATCGCGCAGCTCGCCGGCTCCTCCCGGGAGTCCGCCAGCCGCTTCCTGGCCGTGCTCGAGCGCGCCGGCGTCATCACCCAGGGCCGGGGGCGGCTCACCGTCAACGAGCCCAACTCGCTCGCCGGGTACGTCTACTAAGCGTTGTGAGTCGGAAAATCGGGCTCAGTTTCCGGGATGCATCGTCGGCCGTGGGGCCGCACGGTGACGCCGTGCGTGCCTCTGGCACGTGCCAGTCATCGGGTGGTTCCACGGGCGTCGAGGCGCCCGGAAGCTGCCCGCGATTTTCCGAGTCAGGACGCTAAGTGCCGAAGGGCTCGGCCTCCGAGTTCTCCACGGGCGGCGTCGTGGTG
>CAZXNX010000028.1:1129-13854 GCA_964642225.1 uncultured Solirubrobacteraceae bacterium
GTGCCGCCGACGGCAGCAAGGTGACGGCGCTGCCCAAGGGCCATCCCGATCCCGGCGAGACCACCGAGGAGGCCGCGCTGCGCGAGATCCGGGAGGAGACCGGCGTGGAGGCCGACATCCGCGAGACCCTTGGCGACGTGCGCTACTGGTACCAGCGCAAGGGCCGGCGGATCGCCAAGGTCGTCACGTTCTTCCTCTGCGACTACCGCACGGGCAGCCTCGAGGACCACGATCACGAGGTCGAACGGGCGTGGTGGTCCTCGCTCCCGGAGGCCGCCGCCGTGCTCTCCTACGAGGGCGAGCGCGAGATGACGGTGCGCGCGCTGCACCTGCTGACCGCGACGGGGTAGGGTTCACCACTCGATGCAGGTGCTGAACTTCTACTCGACGATCTTCGCCGACCAGCTCAAGCGGGGTCGCAAGACGGCGACGATCCGCCTGGGCGACAAGTCGCACAAGTACCGCAAGAACCAGGCGGTCCTCGTGACGATCGGCTACCAGCACTCGCCGCGCGAGAAGATCTTCGACGCGGTGATCGACACCGTCGAGGTCA
The DNA here is from genome assembly GCA_964642225.1 of uncultured Solirubrobacteraceae bacterium. Classification (GTDB taxonomy): domain Bacteria; phylum Actinomycetota; class Thermoleophilia; order Solirubrobacterales; family Solirubrobacteraceae; genus JBBQCW01. The sequence continues at coordinate 1,683 of CAZXNX010000028.1, forward strand.
AGCGGGTCCGCGAGCTGTCCCCCCGGGACATCGAGCACGACAACCCCGAGTTCCGCCGCCACGACGAGATGATCCACTTCCTGGAGCAGATCTACGGCAAGTCGGTGTCCATGGAGGACACCGTCACGGTCGTGCGCTTCAGCCAGATCATCGACAACCCGCCCTCCGTCACCGATGCCCTTCACGGCATCGGCGGCGCGCAAAACTGATCAGAGCAGCGCCTCGCAGATCGCCGCCACGTGGCGATCGCTCGTGCCGCAGCAGCCGCCGATGACGGTGAGGCTGGGCAGCAGCGCGCGCAGCTCCACGTAGCGGGCGGCCAGCTCATGCGGGTCGCCGGCGTCGAGGTCGTCGGCCGCGTCCAGCTCGGCGTGGCTCTTCGCCGAGGCGTTGGCCCGCACCCCGGCGATCCGCGCCAGCCAGGCTCCGCCTTCCTGCAGCGCATCCTCGAAGTGGGTGGGGTGGGCGCAGTTGACGATGAAGTACGCGACCGCGCCGTCGGTCCGGGCGTCGATCCGCTCGATGGCCTCCCGCAGGCCCTCCCCGCTCGGCAACCGCCCGTCCGTCTCCACCGTCACCCCTATCGACACGGGCATCCCCGCCTCCTGCGCCGCCCGGGCGATGCCGACGGCCTCCTCGGTGTGGGTGAGCGTGTACGCCGCGACCATGTCCAGCCCGGCCGACGCGAACGAGGCGATCTGCGCGGCGTGGTACTCCTGCGCCTCGTCGGCCGTGTCGCGCTCCGCGGCCACGTACCCGTCGCCGCGCGGCCCGATCACGCCGGCACAGACCACGGCCTCGGGCCGGCCCGACGCGGCCCGCAGCTCCTGGACGAACGCGGCGGCGGCCCGGTTGACCCCGTCGAGGGCCGTGGGCGAGTAGCCCAGCTGGGCGCCCCAGTCGCGGTTGGCCCGCCAGGTCGGCGTATCCAGCAGGAAGGGCACGTCGTGGCGCTCGGCCAGGGCCAGATACGGCGCGTAGTAGTCGCGCAACGCCGCGCGCCCGTCCTCCTCCTCGAGCAGCACGAACGCGGAGAACAGCGGCAGCTCGATCCCCCGGTCGAAGATCAGCGTGGTCTCCATGCCGCCGTCGGCCAGGACGAAGGCCTCCGGATCGGCCCTGAGCATGTGCGCCATGGGGTGATGGTAGTTGTGAACATCTTTGGCAGTCGATGTGAACGAGTGCCAACCGACGGCCGGAGTGCGCTATCGTCCCTTCCACGTTTGGCACTCGACCCCTTCGAGTGCCAACCGCCGCAAACCACACCCCTCAGCAGGAGGAAATATGAGTCTGAAGCTGAAGCCCCTGGGCGATCGCCTGATCGTGCGGGCGCTCGAGGAGGAGGAGAAGACCGCCAGCGGTCTCGTCCTTCCCGACACCGCCAAGGAGAAGCCGCAGAAGGGCGAGGTGCTCGCCGTCGGCGAAGGCGCCCGCAACGACGCCGGCGAGCGCGTCGCGCTCGACGTCGCCAAGGGTGACGTCGTCCTGTACAGCAAGTACGGCGGCACCGAGATCAAGGCCGACGGCGAGGACCTCCTGGTCCTCCGCGAGAGCGACGTCCTGGCAATCGTCCAGGCGTAGAGGAGATACACATGGCTCACAAGGAACTGAAGTACGGCAGCAACGCGCGACTGGCCCTCGAGGCCGGCGTCGATGCCGTCGCCAACGCCGTCAAGGTGACGCTCGGCCCCAAGGGCCGCTACGTCGTCATCGACAAGAAGTTCGGCGCCCCCACGATCACCAACGACGGTGTCACCATCGCGCGTGAGATCGAGGTCGAGGACGTCTTCGAGAACCAGGGCGCGCAGCTCGTCCGCGAGGTCGCCACCGCGACCAACGACGTGGCCGGCGACGGCACGACGACCGCGACCGTGCTGGCCCAGGCCATCGTGCACCAGGGTCTGCGCAACGTCACCGCCGGGGCCAACCCCCTCGCGCTGAAGAAGGGCATCGAGAAGGCCGTCGACGCCATCGTCGAGAACATCGGCAAGCAGGCCAAGGCCATCTCCGGCAAGGACCAGATCGCCCGCGTGGCGACCATCTCCGCCGGTGATGAGGAGATCGGCGACGTCATCGCCGACGCCATCGACCGGGTCGGCAAGGACGGCGTGGTGAACGTCGAGGAGGGCCAGACGTTCGGCATGGACCTCGAGTTCACCGAGGGCATGCAGTTCGACAAGGGCTACATCTCGCCCTACATGGTCACCGACCAGGACCGCATGGAGGCCGTGCTCGAGGATCCGTACATCCTCATCGCGAACTCCAAGATCGGCTCCGTCCGCGACGTGCTGCCGGTCCTCGAGGCCGTCATCCAGTCCGGCAAGCCGATCCTGATCATCGCCGAGGACGTCGAGGGCGAGGCCCTCGCGACCCTGGTGGTCAACAAGCTCCGTGGCACGTTCACGGGCGTGGCCGTCAAGGCCCCGGGCTTCGGCGACCGCCGCAAGCGCATGCTCGAGGACATCGCGATCCTCACGGGCGGCGAGGTCATCACCGAGGAGATGGGCCTGAAGCTGGAGAACACCCAGCTCAGCCAGCTCGGTCGCGCGCGTCGCGTCGTGGTCGGCAAGGACAACACGACCATCGTCGACGGTTCGGGCGAGGCCGCGGCCATCAAGGGCCGCATCAGCCAGATCAAGTCCGAGATCGACAACACCGATTCGGACTTCGATCGCGAGAAGCTGCAGGAGCGGCTCGCGAAGCTGTCCGGCGGTGTCGCCGTCGTCAAGGTCGGCGCGGCCACCGAGACGGAGATGAAGGAGAAGAAGCACCGTGTCGAGGACGCCCTCCAGTCTACCCGCGCGGCCGTGGAAGAAGGCATCGTCCCCGGCGGTGGCGTCTCGCTGCTGCAGGCGGCCGAGGCCGTGAAGTTCGAGGGCCTGTCCGACGACGAGCTCACCGGCACGCGGATCGTGCTGCGCTCGGTCGAGGAGCCCCTGCGTCACATCGCCGAGAACGCCGGGCTCGAGGGCTCCGTCGTGATCGCCGACGTGCGCAAGGCCAAGAAGGGCTTCGGCCTGAACGCCGCCACCGGTGAGATCGTCGATCTCGTCGCCGACGGCGTCATCGACCCGGCCATGGTGACGCGCTCTGCCCTGCAGAACGCGGCGTCGATCGCCAAGAACATCCTGACCACGGAGGCCATCATCTCCGAGATCCCGGAGCCCGCGGGCGCCGGCGGCGGGATGCCCGACATGGGTGGCATGGGCGGCATGATGTAGTCCAATCGCTTACGCGATTGGATTGGGAGAACGGCTGGCGCCGTTCTCCCGCACAGTCTGAACCCGAGGGCCCGGCGACTACGCCGGGCCCTCGGTCGTTGCGCGACGAGGGGCGCCTGGTTGTCGCTATGCGAGCGCGCGGCGCCACTCGTCGCGTCAATCAGACTCCGGCGCGAAGAACGGCAGCGGGTTGAACGCGTTCGGGCGGCAGGCGGCGGCTGTGCTGCGCACCGTCCCGACGGCGCTCAGCGCCGCGTACCCGTCCTGCCCGTCCTGGTGCCAGTCGGTGAGCACGGTCTCCGCCGCGGTCGCGCCGCGGCGCCACCGGTGGATGTCACGGCTGCGCACCACCTTCACTTTGGGCGTCGTCGCGCTTGCCCCCAGCGTCCCGGCCGCCCCGATGAGCTCGGCGGAATACGCCACCTCGTCAGCCGCGGGGAGGAGCCCCTCGGCGAGCTTCAGCGGAACACCGGGCCCCGGATGGATCGTCGCGCGCACCAGCATGCGGCCGCACGCCCGCGTACGGAGCCGACGGAAGACACGGCCGTGCAGCTCCTCCCGGTACCCGTACGTCCGCAGCACGATCGTGTCCGGTGCCGGCCGGCTCTCGACCCGGACGAGGCTCCTGTCCACGTAGTCGTAGAGCCTGTAGGACGCCTGCAGCAGCGCCCCGGCCGCAGGCGACGGGACCTCGGCGGTGACCACCGGCGACGAGGCGGCACCAGCTGCAGATGGGGCGGCTACGCCGACGACCAGGCAGACGGACGCCACCATGCGTGCGAGAGGAGCTCTCATGAGAAGAACCCCGCCAGCCAGAGGCGCTGGACATCGGGGAGGGGATCTTCGTCCACACCCGCCTCGAAAGCACACGGACCGGTGCGGCTGAGCCGCTCGGCGTGGATGCCCACGACGGCCTGGCCGCGCTGGGCGGGCTTGGACCAGCGCCAGTCGGCGACCATGAGATCGGTGAGGGCGTCGACGTCGGGGCCCGGGTTGTCGCCATCGATCAGCGGCGCGTCCTGCCAGCGGCGAAAGACCAGGCTGAGCTTGAAGGAGGACCCATGACCGCCGACCGTGCGGGTCTGCAGCGATTCGGCCTGCGCCTGCGGCAGGAGCCGCCGCGCGATCGACAGGGGGCCGCCCTGCCCGGTCACCAGCCCGACCCCCAGCGTCCCGCGCGCACAGGTGGCCGTCTCCACCGGGACGTCCTTCCCGTTCTTGCGCGCCCAGCGGCTGCGGCGCAACTCCACCACGAGCGTCGCGGCATCCGGCCGGGCGATGACCCTGACCCCGGAGAGGTCGTCCTTGGACAGCGGCATCGAAAAGGTCCGCGGCGTGGCCGACCCGGGCAGCACGGCCGTCGCCTTGAGCGTGATGGCCTTGGACGCCGCCGGCGCCGCGGCGGGCGCCAGCCCCGGGAGGGCGATCCCGGCGGCGAGGCAGACGACGGCGCCAAGGCGGCGGACGGACACGCGCTCTCCAGCGGACGGGGCGGACGGGGCGGACGGGACGATCGCAGTATGCCATGTGTCTTGATGCCCGCGGGACGCTTGCGGCGCGACGAGCGGCGGCTCGTTGTCGCTATGCGAGAGCGAGGCGCCACTCGTCGCGCCGTACGATGCGGCGATGGCCGAGACGATCGCCACCGGGACGGTCGCGGCGCTGTGGCGCTGGCCGGTGAAGTCGTTCGGCGGCGAGCCGGTGGCGGCGCTGCGGATCGACGGGCGGGGCGCCGGCGGCGACCGCACCCACGCGCTGTGGGACGTCACGCGGGACAAGCGCCTGACGGCCCGCGAGGCGCCGCGCATCCTGCGCTGGCACGCGGCCTACCCCGACGATCCGGGCGACCGGCTCGACCCGGCCGCGCCGCCCTCGCCCACGCTCACCGCTCCCGACGGCACGGTCCACGCCTGGGACGACCCGGCGCTGCCCGGCCTGCTCGGCGACGATCTGGACCGCCCCGTGCGCCTCACCCGCGACACCGCCGGCCAGCAGGACCTCGGGCGCAGCCTGCTCGTGACGACCGAGGCCAGCCTGGCCGCCCTGCGCGCCGAGCTCGGCGACGACCGCCTGGACCTGCGGCGCTTTCGCCCCAACCTCCACCTGCACCTGGACGCCGACCCGTTCGCCGAGGAGCGCGGCTGGGAGGGCGGCGCCATCACGGTCGGCGACGCCGTCCTGGACGTGCTGCATCCGTGCGTGCGCTGCGTGATCCCCACGCGCGACCCGGACACCACCGAGCGCAACCCGGCGATCCTGCGCCACCTGGCCGCGGCGCACGAGACCCTGTTCGGGATCAACGTGCGCCCGCGCGGCGCGGCGACGATCCGGTGCGGCGACCCCGTCCGGGTCACCGCACCACCGGCGTGAGGGCTACGCGACCTCGCTGACGGGGCGTGGCCCCGCGCCGACGTACTTGGCGGTCGGCCGGATGAGCCGGGCCTCGCGCTTCTGCTCCATGATGTGCGCCGACCAGCCGGCCACGCGGGCGCAGGTGAACATCGGGGTGAAGAGGTCGGCCGGCACCTCCGCGGTGTCGAGCACGACCGCCGACCAGAACTCGACGTTGGTGGCCAGGACGCGGTCGGGCTTGCGGGCCTTGAGCTCGGCCAGCGCCGCGGACTCCAGCGCCTGGGCGACCTCGTAGCGGTCGGCGCCCACCTCGGCCGCGGTGCGCCGCAGCACGCGGGCCCGCGGGTCCTCGGCCCGGTAGACCCGGTGGCCGAAGCCCATCAGCCGCTCGCCGCGGTCCAGCAGGTCCTTGACGTACTTCACCGCGTCGCCCTCGCGCTCGACGTCGTCGAGCATCTTCAGCACGCGGGACGGGGCTCCGCCGTGCAGCGGCCCGCTCAGCGCGCCGACCGCACCCGACAGGGCGGCGGCACAGTCCGCACCGGTGGAGGCGATGACCCGCGCGGTGAAGGTGGAGGCGTTCATCCCGTGCTCGGCCGCGGAGATCCAGTACGCGTCGATGGCCCGCGCGTGGTCCGGGTTGGCCTCCCCGCGCCAGCGGATGAGGAAGCGCTCGGCGATCGTGCCGCCCTGATCGATGGCGGCCTGCGGCACCCACGGCTGCCCGAGCCCGCGGGCCGACTGGGCCACGAAGCTCAGCGCCTGGATGGAGGCCCGGGCCAGGTCGGTGCGCGCCTGCTCGTCGGAGATGTCGATGAGCGGCTGGAAGCCGTACTCGGGGGCGAGCATCGCCAGGGCCGACTGCACGTCGACGCGATGGTCGCCCGAGCGGACGAGGAGCGGGTGCGGCTCAGCGGGCGAGAGGCCCGGGTCGAAGCTGCCGTCCACGAGCAGGCCCCAGACCTTCTCGTACGGCACCTTGCCGACGAGGTCCTCGATGTCCACGCCGCGGTAGCGGAGCGATCCGCCCTCCTTGTCCGGCTCCGCGATCTCGGTCGCAAAGGCCACGACACCTTCCAGTCCCGACTGCACCTCGGTCACGCTGCCTCCAAGTGGTTCTCGTCGCGGGCGGGGACGCCCGGGTGATTCATGGTCATCGCCTGCAGACAGCTTTTCATGTCCGGTTCGCGGCCGGTCGTCAGGCGGCGGCGTCCGGGGGGCCGCGAGCGCGGGTCTCGTGGGCGCGTCGCCGCTCGGGCGCACAGGGAGCACCAAGTCCAGCGGAGCGTCCACTACTCTTACGGACTCCGCACCACCGGAACCACGAGGTACACCGAACCCATGGCCTACGTCATCGCCGAACCCTGCATCGACACGAAGGACAACTCCTGTGTGGAGGTCTGTCCCGTCGACTGCATCCATCCGACGCCGGACGAGCCGGATTACGACACGGTGAAGATGCTGTACATCGACCCGGAAGAGTGCATCGACTGCGACGCGTGCGTCGAGGCGTGCCCCGTGGACGCCTGCTTCGCCGAGGACCAGCTCCCCGAGGAGTGGACCGGGTACGTGCAGATCAACGCGCAGTACTTCGCGGGCAAGTAGCCCCGCGGGACCCGTCTGAGGCCCAGACGCCGTGTCGATCAAGCGCGTCGAGGAGCACCTGCGGCGCGTGGCCGCCCATCCGGGGCGCTACGCGCACGCGGACACACCGCCCCAGCCGTCGCAGAAGCTGGCGATCATCACGTGCATGGACTGCCGGATCGACCTGTTCGACCTGCTGGGCCTGTACGTCGGTGACGCCCACGTGATCCGCAACGCCGGCGGGATCGTCACCGAGGACGTCGAGCGCTCCCTCGTCCTCAGCCAGCACCTGCTGGGCACCGAGGACATCATCGTCATGCAGCACACGCAGTGCGGCCTGCTGGCGGCCACCGACGAGCAGATCGACGCCGAGCTGGAGCGCGACACGGGCCAGCGCCCGCCGTGGCGGGCCCGCACGTTCGCCGACCTGGAGGACTCGGTGCGGATCTCCGTCGGCAAGCTCCACGCGTCGCCGTTCGTCGACACCCACGGGGACATCCGCGGGCTGATCTACGACGTGGAGACCGGCGAGCTGCGCGAGCTGACGCGCACCGGATCGCTGGACGACGAGCCCGCGGCCTGAGGCCGGGCGGGGCGCTCAGCCGGGGAAGCGCTCGCGGTAGCGCTGCTCGAGGTAGCGCTTCACCGCCAGCGTGATGAGCCCGCCGGCCAGGACGGCGGCGATGATCGCCGACAGCGGGTCGAGGCCCGCGGCCGACAGGATCCACGACAGGTTCAGGACCGAGAAGACCAGGACGAGCATGACGATGCCGTTGAGGCGAAAGCCCGCCGCCCGCTCCTCGTCGGTGGGCTCGCGCTGCAGGACCTTCTTGGGCTTGTTCGCCTTGCTCATGCCATGGGCAACGATAGACCAACCGGGGCCGGCTGCCCGGCCTGCGGGTCGGCCTCGGCGGCGGGCACCGTGCCCGAGAACACGGGCAGCGGCACCGGCGAGAGGGCGATGAGCCCCCGCGCGACCTGGCGGATGGCCTGGGCGGCCGGATCGTCCGGATCGGTGAAGACGAGCGGCTCGCCGGCGTCGGCCTGCGCGCGCAGCGGCATGGTGATCGGGACCTTGCCCAGCAGCGGGACGTCGATGTCGTCGGCCAGCTCCTGGCCGCCGCCCTCGCCGAAGATCGGGAAGCGCTGGCCGTCGGGCGTGACGAAGCCGGACATGTTCTCCACCACCGCGGCGACGTCGAGCTGGACCTTGTGGGCCATCTCGGCGGAGCGCTTGGCGACCTTCTGGGCGGTGCCCTGCGGGGTGGTGACGATCACGAAGGAGGCCTGCGGCAGCAGCTGGGCGAGCGTCATGGAGACGTCGCCGGTGCCGGGCGGCAGGTCGATGAGCAGGTAGTCCAGCGCGCCCCACTCCACGTCCTCGAGGAACTGGGTGAGCGCCTTGTGGAGCATCGGGCCGCGCCACACGACGGCGGCGTTCTCCTCCACGAAGAACCCGATGGACATGATCTTCACGCCCTTGGACTCCAGCGGCATGATCTTGCGCTGCGGCGAGACCGGCGGGCGGTCGGAGCCGAGGCCGAACATGCGCGGGATGGAGTAGCCCCACACGTCGGCGTCGAGGATGCCGACCCGCTTGCCCTCGCCGGCCAGGGCGGCGGCGAGGTTGGCGGTGAGGGTGGACTTGCCCACGCCGCCCTTGCCGGAGCCGATGCACACGACGTTCTGCACCTGGGCCAGGGAGCCGTCGGGCAGCCCGCCGCGGCCGAGCTTGCGCTGCAGGGCGCCCTTCTCCTCGTCGGAGAGGACGTCGAAGGCGGTGTTGACGGCGGTCACGCCGTCGAGGGCCAGGACGGCGTCGCGCACCGCGTCCTGGAAGTGGCCGCGGATCGGGCAGCCGGCCGTCGTGAGCGACACGGTGACGTCGACGACGCCCGTGTCGTGGATCTCGATCGAACGGACCATCTCGAGCTCCACGATCGACTCGCGCAGCTCCGGGTCGATGACCGCCTCGAGGGCGGTGAGGATCTCTTCGCGGGTAGGCATGGGTCCATTGTCGCAAAACGACGCCGGCCGCCCCGAATGGGACGGCCGGCGGTGCTGCGGGGTGCGGCGAGGACTACGCGGCGGCGGCGACCCGCTCGGTGACCTTGGCCACGGCGACGGTGCCGGCGGTGATGCCGGACTGCACGAGGTTCTCGGCGCGGGCCTGGACGAGCTCGACCTGCGAGCGGACCGGGGCGACCTGCTTGTCGAGGGACTTCAGCTGGGCGCCGGCGTCCTTGCGGGCCTTGCGCAGCTCACGCTCGACGCGGGTGCGGCGGGTGCGCAGCTCGCGCTCGACCTGCGTGCGGGTCTTGCGGACCTCGCGCTCGAGCTGCGTGCGGGCCTTGGCGCCGCGCTTCTCGTACTTCTTGACCTCGGCCTGCGCGCTCTGGCGGGACGAGTACGTGTCGACGACCTCGATGACGCGGTCGCGGGCCTCGAGGGCCGCGCCGACGGGCACGAGGACGGCGCGCTCGGCGACGTCCTGGACGCGCTCGGCGGTCGTGCGGACGGCCTTGGCGTCGGCCTTCAGCTCGGCCTCGGCGGCCTTGACGTCGGCGTCCACGACCTTGCGGGCCTTGGTGGCCGTCTTGCGCGTGTTGGCGGCGGCGGCCTTGCGGTTACGGGTGGCGACGCCCTTCTTGGCGGCGGTCGAGCGCTTCGTGGCGTTGGCGGCGCGCGTCGTGGCGCCGGCCTTCGCGGCGGTCGAGCGCTGCGCGGCGGTCGTCTTGGGAGCGGTGGTGGTGGTCGTGTCAGCCATGTTGTCCTCCAGCGGGAGTAAGGAAGTTATTTCTAATCTCATTCGAGTGTACCCCCGAACACCTGTTTGTACACGTCTCCCTCCGACGAGTTACAGCGGGCCGTCGCGAATGGAAGGCGGACGCCGGGCTAGGCGGCGCGGGGCGCGACGCGCAGCAGCCAGTCGGCCGGGCGGTCCAGCTCGGCCAGCGTCGGCAGCGTCTGCGGCGACTCCCAGGCCCGGTTGAGCCCGTCCACGCCGGCGCGGGCGACGACCTCGTCACAGAACTTCTTGCCCACCGCGTACTGCTTCATCTTCAGCTCCATGCCGAGCAGCCGCTCCAGCACGCGCATCACCGGCGGCCGGTCGGCGCGGCGCGCCTCCAGGCTGCTGCGCAGCGTGGCGAGCGAGGGCAGGGCATCCGCCCCGGCCGCGTCCATCACGTGCTCGGCGTGCCCCTCGATGAGGGCCATGGTGCTCTGCACGCCGTCCAGCACCGCGCGCTGCTCGGAGCTGGCGACCATGCCGACGAGGCTGCCGGTCCGCAGCCGGGCGACCACGGAGCGCACGTCGTCGGCGGTGGGGACGCGCAGTAGCGACGAGGCCTTCAGCTCCGTGTCGAGCACGCCCAGCAGGGTCGAGAGCATCCCGCCGAGATGGCCGCGCAGCCACGGCACCGCGGTGAACTGCACGGCGTGGGTCACCTCGTGGAAGGCGATCCAGCGCAGCAGCTCGGTCGGGTCGGCCTCCAGCGAGCCGGCGGCGCCGGTGATGTTGGGGGCCACGAAGAGCAGCCGCGGCGGCTCGTCGGCGTCGAGCAGGGAGAGCACGTACTGGCCCAGCACGCGGCGGCCCAGGTAGCCGGTCACGGCGCCCGCCTCGGCGGTCATCACGACCTCGCCGGCCAGGCGCATCGGGTTGGTGACGGGCAGCGAGGCCCGGCCCACAAGCTGAGCGGCCACCGGGTCGAGCATCGCCTTCATGGAGACGAGGTTGGCCGCGATCCACTCGTCCCGGGTGACGCCCTCGGGTGACGGCAGCGACGTGCCGGGGTCCATCCGCGAGTAGGCGACGACGCGCTCGGCGCCGTCGGCGCAGATCGCCTGCAGGTCCCCGGGCAGGGGGGTGGCGTCACCGTCGCCGGCGACCCGCCCGGCGATGCGCTCGGCCAGCGGCCAGTCGATCATGGGCCCACCGGGACGTCGAGGAGGCGGGCCAGGGTCTGGGGCGAGCGGGCCGCGACCACCGGGTGGTGGGGCAGCAGGTCCAGCGGCGCGCCGAGCGGGGTGGCGGCGCCCGGGAAGGCGACGAACCCGCCGCTCTCGCGGACGATGAGCTGGGCCGCGGCGGCGTCCACCGAGCGGCAGCGCCACAGGGTGACCATGCCGTCCACCCGGGCCGGGGCGACCTGGCAGAGCGACAGGGCGGTCGAGCCGAGCGCGCGGATCCGGTGGGCCAGCGGGGCCAGCGCGGGGCCGGCCGCGGCGATCCAGCGCGGGTCGGCGGACTCGATGGCGAGGACCTCCAGGCGCCCGTCGGGCGTCTGGCGCTCGGGCGGGGCCTCGATGAGGACGCCGTCGAGGTAGGCGCCGGCGCCCAGGACGGCCGACCACTCCTCCTCGGTCCCCAGGTCGTGCACGAAGCCGAAGAAGACGTCCTCCATCGTCGGCCCGTCGGCGACCGCGATCGAGATGGCGTGGGCGGCCAGGCCGCGCTTGGCGTTGAGCGAGCCGTCGATCGGGTCGATGACCACGCGGACGTCGGGGTCGCCGTAGGAGACCTCGCCCCGCTCCTCCGACACGGCGGTGAAGCGGTGGCCCTGGGCGTACAGCGCGTCGAGCTCGTCGAACACGAGCCGCTCGGCGAGATCGTCGATGACGAGCGTGAGGTCGCCGCCCTCGCCGCGGTCGCCGGTCTCCACCACCCGCTCGCGGCTGGTGGGGTGATCGCGCAGCACGGCGCGCAGACCATCGGTGGCACGGCGGCAGGCGCCGAGCCAATCGGGAGGGGGTGGCGCCAGGGGGGCAGGGTCCATCCCCTCGTATCCTAGGGCGGTGCCGTCTCGTCCCCGTCCGGTAGGCCGTCAGGCCACCCCCGCGCAGCAGCGCGCGGTCGACCTTCCCGCGGGTCCCGTCGTCCTGCTCGGCGGCGCGGGCAGCGGCAAGACGTTCACGCTCGCCCAGCGCGCCGCCCGCCTGGCCGACGCGGACCGGCCGGCCGGCCGCGACGAGCGCCCCGGCCTGGAGCCGATCCTCGCGCTGGCCCCCAC
>CAZXNX010000029.1:0-13628 GCA_964642225.1 uncultured Solirubrobacteraceae bacterium
GTGCGCCACGACGTCCCGCTCGCCGCGCTGACCACATTGCGGTTGGGCGGCCCCGCCCGCGATCTGCGCACCGCCACCACCACCGACGAGCTCGTGGCCGCGGTGCGCGACGCCGACGCCACCGCCACCGACCTCCTCCTCGTGGCCGGCGGCAGCAACCTCGTGGTCGCCGACGCCGGGTTCGCCGGCACCGTGGTGCACGTCGCCACGCGCGGCATCGACGCCGACCAGGACGGCGCCAGCGTCCTGCTCACGGTGGCCGCCGGCGAGCGATGGGAGGACGTCGTGGCCCACGCCGTCGCCGAGGGGCTGGTCGGCATCGAGTGCCTGGCCGGGATCCCCGGCTCCAGCGGCGCGACCCCGATCCAGAACGTCGGCGCCTACGGGCAGGAGGTCGCCCAGACGATCGATCGCGTGCGCGCCTACGACCGGGCCACCGGCGAGGTGGTGGAGCTCCCGGCCGCGGCGTGCCGGTTCGCCTACCGCACCAGCGCCTTCAAGGGCAGCGACGCACACGTCGTCCTGTCGGTCACCTTCCGCCTGGCCCGCGGGGGGCGCAGCGCGCCGATCGCCTACGCGGAGCTGGCCCGCGCGCTGGTCGTGGAGGTCGGCGACACCGCGCCGCTGGCCGCCGTGCGCGCCGCGGTCCTGGCGCTGCGCCGGGGCAAGGGGATGGTCCTCGACGCGGCCGACCACGACACGTGGAGCGCCGGCTCGTTCTTCACCAACCCGACGCTCGAGGAGGCCGCCTTCGCCGCGCTCACCGAGCGGGTCGCCGCCCGACTGGGCCCCGACGTGGCGCCGCCCCGGTTCCCCGGCCCCGACGGCACGGTCAAGACCTCGGCGGCCTGGCTCATCGAGCGCGCGGGCTTCTCCCGCGGCCACGCCCACGGTGGCGCCGCCGTCTCCTCCAAGCACACCCTCGCGCTGACCAACCGCGGCGGCGCGACCACGGCCGAGCTGCTGGAGCTGGCCCGTGAGATCCGCGACGGCGTGCGGGCCGCGTTCGGCGTGGAGCTCGTCAACGAGCCCGTGCTCGTCGGCGTCACGCTCTAGCCCCCGATGGTCCAGCTCCTCGTCAAGCTCACCCTGGCCCCTGCCTTCGTGGTGGGCGCCTCGCTCGTGGCGCGGCGCTACGGCCCGCTCATCGGCGGGCTCGTCGGCGGCCTCCCGGTGGTGGCGGGGCCGATCCTCCTGGCCTTCGCGCTGGCCCACGGCGAGGCGTTCGCCGCCACCGCGGCGGTCGGCACGCTGCTGGGCCTCGTCTCCCTCACCGCGTTCAGCGTCGTGTACGCCTTCCTGGCCGGGCGGCTGCCCTGGTGGCTGTGCCTGCCGGCGGGCTGGCTGACGTTCCTGGCGCTGACCCTCGCGCTGGACGGCGTCACGCTGTCGGCCGCGGCGGGCCTGGGGGTCGCCTTCGCCGCCTTCACCGCCGCCCTGGCGATCCTGCCCCGTCCCACCGGGCCGCCCTCGGCCGGCGTGCCGCCCCCGTGGGACCTGCCGGCGCGCGCCCTCAGCGCGCTGGCCCTCGTGCTCATCCTCACCGCCGCCTCCGGGGCGCTGGGCTCGCACCTCAGCGGCCTGCTGGCCCCCTTCCCCATCATCGCCAGCATCCTGGCCGCCTTCACCCACGCCCACAGCGGCGTGGATGCGGTGCACCGCATCCTGCGCGGGCTGGTCATGGGCTACTACGCCTTCGCCCTCTTCTGCTTCACCGTCGCCGAGACGGTCCAGGACCTCGGCATCGCCGCGTCGTTCCTCCTGGCGGCCGTCGCGGCCGTGGCCACCCAGGGCGTGGCCATGCTGGTGATCCGGCGCACCGGCATGCGCTGACCGGTTCAGCCCGGGCCGGTCGGGTAGAGCGAACGGGTGGCTCAGGTTTCCCAGGAACACGAACTGCGGCTCGATTCGGTCGCGGACGCCGGCAAGATCGCCGTGGTGCGCCACGCCGCGCGGACCTTCGCGGACACCCACTGCCCGGCCGTCTCCCAGGACGTGGCCCTCACCATCTCGGAGCTGTGCACCAACGTGGTGCTCCATGCCTATCCCCACGGGGATCCCGGGCCGATGCTCCTGCACCTCTGGTTCGCCGACGGCCGCCTGCGCGGCGAGGTGACCGACGCCGGCATCGGCTTTCGCCCCCGGTCGTTCGACAGCGGCTCCGGCGCCGGCATGGGGCTGTGGACCGTCTCCCAGCTGACCGACGAGGTGCACCTGACCCGCCGCCCCTCCGGGGGGACGACGGTCACCTTCGCGTGGCGCTGCGCCGACCCGCGCGCTGATCAGGACAGGTAGGGCGCCAACAGCGAGCGGTCCGCGGGCCCGAGCCGGTCGGCCGCCGTCGCGGCGGTGTGCCAGTGCGGATAGGGCAGCGGCACGCGGCTGACCTGCTCCAGGCGGTCGTGCTCCCCCCGCGTGAGCGTCAGCGCGGCGGCCTGCAGGTTGTCGGTGAGCTGCTCCTCGGTGCGCGCGCCGAACACCAGCGAGGTGATGCCGGGACGGTCCAGCAGCCACGCCAGCGCGACCTGCGCCCCGGAGACGCCCCGCGCGTCGGCGATGTCGACGAGCACGTCGATCGTGTCGTACAGCGCCTCCTCGTCGTGGATCGGCGGCTCGTGCCAGTCGGTCAGGTGCCGGGAGGTGCCCTCGGGTTGCACGCCGCGGCGGTACCTGCCCGACAGCAGACCGCCGGCCAGCGGGCTCCACACCAGGGCGCCGAGTCCCTGGTCGATGCCGGCGGGGATGACCTCCCACTCGGCGTCGCGGGCCTGCAGCGAGAGGTAGATCTGCTGGCTGACGAAGCGCTGGTAGCCCAGCCGCTCGGACACCCCGACCGCCTTGGCGATCTGCCAGCCCGTGTAGTTGGAGCAGCCGATGTAGCGGACCTTGCCGGAGCGCACGAGCGTGTCGAGGGCCTCGAGCGTCTCCTCCAGCGGCGTCTGGCCGTCCCACTGGTGCACCTGGTAGAGGTCGATGTGGTCGGTGCGCAGCCGCCGCAGGCTCGCCTCGCACGCGGAGATGAGGTGCTGGCGCGACAGCCCGGCGTCGTTGGGCCCCGGGCCGCTGGGGAAGCGGGCCTTGGTGGCCACGAGCATCTTCTCGCGGCGTTCGCCCTGCAGGGCCTCCCCCACGATCTCCTCCGACAGCCCGTCGGAGTACGCGTCGGCGGTGTCGAGCAGGTTGACGCCCGCGTCCAGCGAGAGGTCGATCAGCCGCCGCGCCCCGGCGACGTCGGTGTTGCCCCACACGCTGAGGGCGCCGCGCCCGCCGAACGTGGCGGTGCCGAGGGTGAGGGTCGAGACGCGCAGGCCGCTGCGGCCGAGCTGGCGGTACTCCATGGTGGCGATGCTCCTGACGGTGAGGGCGTGCGCCCCAACCCTACGCGGGCGCCGCGTTTGCGCTGTACTGCGCCCGTGGTCCTCGCCATCATCCTCGCCGTCCTCATCGTCCTCGCCATCGCCCAGGCGATCCGGCTGGCGATCAAGGGCGACACCCAGCCGCTGCTGCTCCTCGTCGGCGGGCTCCTGCTCCTCGGCGGGCTGATGCTGCTCTACCAGGGCTCCAGCTGAGCGCGGGAACCCGCCCAGTGCGCGGGCGGCGGGTTCATCCCACGGCCGCCGGGGCAGCCTGGGTCGATGCTCCTCACCATCCTCATCATCGTGCTCATCGTGCTGCTGCTCACCGGCGGCATCGGCTACAGCCGTCGCGGGCGCGGCCTGTAGTGGGACCGGGCCGGGTCAGGCCTTCTTCACGACGCTGGACTTCAGCTGCATCGGGCCGAACCCGTCGACCTTGCAGTCGATGTCGTGGTCGCCCACGCCGCTGACCAGGCGGATGTTGCGCACCTTGGTGCCGACCTTGATCGACTGGGCGAAGCCCTTCACCTTGAGGTCCTTGGTCACCGTCACCGTGTCGCCGTCGGCCAGCGCGTTGCCGACCGCGTCGCGGATCACCGGCTCGCCCTCGTCGGCCGCCGGCGCCCCGTCCGCCGACCACTCGTGCGCGCACATCGAGCACACGTGGAAGGCGCCCCGCTCGTAGGTGTACTCACTGGCGCACTCGGGACAGACGGGGGCGTTCTCGCTCATGGCCCGAGTCTGTCAGAGCGCGGGCGCGCCAGGCGCCTATCGCATCAACCATCTACAGCGGGTCGATCACCCGGAACGAGCCGCGCATGAAGTTGTGGACCCGGCAGAAGTACGTGTACGTCCCCTTCGGCAGGTCGGCCGGCGTCTCGTAGTCCAGCCGGTTGGCCGCGGGCGATGCGCCCGCGGGCCCGAAGCCGAGCTGGCCGGAGTCGAGCTGCAGGAACGAGTTCGTCGCCCTGGCGTTGGACGCGTTGGCCAGCGGATAGGAGATGCCCGTCTGCCGGTTGCAGGGGGCCGCGCACGTGGTGATCGAGTGCCACTCGTAGGCCGCGTTGTCCTGGTTGACGAACTTCAGGCGCTGGCCCTCGGGGACGGTCGGCACCTTCCCGCCCGTGCTGAGCAGCCCCAGATCGCCGGGGCGGAACTGGTAGTTCTTGATGTCGACCTCGGTGGTGGTCGGGCCGCTGGCCGTCTTGCGCGGGTCGGCGAGCCCGGAGGCGGCGCCGCCGTGGTTGTTGTTCTCCGGCAGATGGCCGTGGGTGAGGACGCCGCGCCAGTCCACCGGCGTGGCGAACGGGTCGAGCCCGGTGGTGTCGTCCTTGGCCACGTAGAGCAGAGCCAGGCCCATGTTCTCGTACCACGAGGAGAGCTTGTTCTCGTACGTCGTGCTGATGCGGATGGTGTCGCCGGTGTTGACGCGCACGCGCCAGTCGGGCCGCGAGGCCGTCAGCGAGACGTCCCAGGAGACGGGGCCCGCCGGGTCGTAGTACTTGGCCTGGGTGCGGAAGATCCGCGTTGAGCCGGAGCTCATCCCCCGCGTGGCCGTCACGCAGCGGCGCACCGCCCGCGTGCCGGTGATGTTGGTGGCGGCCGTCCGGCAGGCGCGGCCCGTGGGCGGTGTGGCCCCGGAGCGGATCACGTCGATGTCGTCCCGCAGCCCGCCGGGATGCAGGTGGCCGACGGCGCTGACGATCGTCCCGCTCCACGGCATCGTGAACTCGTTCTGGATGTCGGTCAGGCGGTACGGGCTCGTCTTCTCGTCCTGCGGGAACGTGTACTCGCCGTCCGTGCCCCCGGCGCCGCGGATGGTGTCGAACACCGGGTAGCCCCAGCCGCGGCGCACGTCCATCCACAGCGGGGTCACGGCCTTGACCTTCTTGGCCAGCGGCGTGGTCGCCGGGATGAAATCGAGGTCCCACACGAGCTTCACCTTGGCGGCGTTGGCCGTGTTGTTGTGGATCATCTGGTTGAGGATCCAGGTGTCCGAGGCGCGGTAGGCGTAGCCGTAGCCCTTGGGGATGTTGAAGACCGTCTTCTCCTCACCGCCGAAGAAGATCGGCTCGATGGCCCCGAACGGCGAGGCGGGCGAGCTGCCGGTGGCGTTGAGCCACACCCCGTGGTGGAGGTGGATGACGTCGACGGGCGGGACCTTGCCGTTGAGGTACTGCAGGTCCGGCTTCATCCGGACCAGGTAGCCGTCGACCGACGGCTTCTCGCGGGCCGGGACCGTGACGTTGTCGACGGTGTTCTGCCCCGGGCGGATCGAGATCGGGGCCGTCTCGAAGTGCAGGCGCTTGATGCCCGCCTGCTTGGTCCAGGCCCCGTTGGCGGCGGACGCCGACGCGGTGCAGGTCAGGGCGACGGCGGCGGCCACGAGGGCGGCGCAGGCCGTGCGCAGGGCGGAACTCCCGAGTCGAGACACAGTGCATGCATGTTGCCACAC
Source organism: uncultured Solirubrobacteraceae bacterium (assembly GCA_964642225.1). GTDB lineage: Bacteria > Actinomycetota > Thermoleophilia > Solirubrobacterales > Solirubrobacteraceae > JBBQCW01. The sequence goes on from CAZXNX010000029.1 coordinate 5,812, forward strand.
GTGACGGGCGTCACACAACGAGGGTCAGGCGGGAACGCCCTTCGGCGGGATGGAGGCCATGACGCGCTCGGCCAGGGCCGTGATCGTGAGCGAGGGGTTGACGCCGACGTTGGCCGGGATGACCGACCCGTCGCAGACGTACAGCCCCTCGTAGCCGAAGACCCGCTGGTCGCGGTCGACCACCCCGGCCTCGGGCCCGGCACCGATGACCGCGCCGCCCAGGATGTGCGCGGTGGTGGGGATGTTGGCCATCGCCTCCATCACCGAGCTCTGGGCCACCCCGCCCGTCTGGTCGGCGATCCAGGCGGCCGCCTGGTTGGCGACGGGGATGAAGGTCGGGTTGGGCCGCTGCGGGTCCTGCTCGGTCTGCAGCCGCACGTCGCCGCTGCGGGTGCGCCGCGCCTTCAGCGAGATCGCGTTGTCGAGCGACTGCATCACCAGCAGGATGATCGTGCGCCGCGACCAGTCCTTGGTGGTGAGGATCCGCAGGAGCCGGCCCGGGTGGCGCACCATCTCGCCGAGGAGCTTCAGCGGCCGGGTCACCCGGGTGCCGTCCCCCACCATGAGCGTGTAGAGCAGCCCCATGGAGTCGCCCGCCTCGCCGTAGCTGACCGTCTCGATGTGCGTGTGGGCGTCGGGGTAGATCGAGCCCGAGATGGCGACCCGCTCGTTCATCCCGGGCAGCTCCTTCGGCAGGGTGACCGCCAGGACGGCCTCGGAGTTGGTGCGCACCAGCGCGCCGAGCCGATCGCTGATCTGCGGGAGCGAGCCGTTCAGCTTGCAGCGGGCCAGCAGCTTGTTGGTGCCCAGGGCGCCGGCCGCGACGATCACGTTGCGCGCGCGGAACGTCCGGCGTTCGCGGCGCAGCCAGCGGCCGGTGCGCTGCGTGGAGACGAGGTAGCCGTCGGAGCCGTCGGCCGCGCCGATCGGGCGGATGTCGGTGACCTCGGTCTCGGCGTGCACCTTGACCCCGAGCCGCTCGGCCAGGAAGAGGTAGTTCTTGACCAGCGTGTTCTTGGCGCCGTGCGGGCAGCCGACCATGCACCGCGCGCACTCCTGGCAGCCGGCCCGGTCGGGCCCGGCGCCGCCGAAGTAGGGGTCGGCGCTGACGATGCCCGGGCCCTCGCCGAAGTGCACCCCGACCCGGGTCTTGGCGTAGGTGTCCCCCACGCCGATGTGTTCCCCGAACGACCGCAGGAGGTCGTCGGCCGCATCGTCGGTGCGCACGTCGGCCACGCCGAGCATGTGCTCGGCCTCGTCGTAGTGGGTCTGGAGCGTGGCCTTCCAGTCCGGGTCAAGGTCGGCCCATTGCGGGTCGCGGTAGAACGCGTCGGCCGCGCGGTACAGGGTGTTGGCGTAGCCGAGGGAGCCCCCGCCCACGCCGGCGCCGCTGACGACGAACACATCTTTGAACATCGACATGCGGAAGAAGCCCTTCAACCCCAGCTTCGGGGCGAAGAAGTAGCGCCGCAGATCCCATGTGCTCTTGGGGAAGTCCTCGTCCGCGAAGCGCCGGCCGCTCTCGAGCACCTCGACGCGGTAGCCCTTCTCGGCCAGGCGCAGCGCCGAGACGGAGCCGCCGAAGCCGGAGCCGATGATCAGGTGGTCGATCTGGGGTGCGGACGCGGTCATGGCCGAAATCTAGAGCGACGGGGCGTACCCCTGCGTTGCGCCAACTCCTCGTCAGCGCAGGAGCGCCGAGCGCGCCTGGTAGTCCTCGGGCGTGATGTCGCCCTCGGCCAGACGGCGGTCGAGGATCTGCAGAGGCGTCTCGGCCGCCGCGCCGACCGGGCCGCCCTGCGAGGAGGCGGCGACGGGCGCGGCGTGCGCGTGATGGCCGGCGGACCGCACGAGCCAGACGACGAGCCCGATCACGAGGACGAGCATCACGATCACGACCACGGCCATCCCCCAGTGCCAGCCGTTGTCCATGTGGTCCTCGTACATGCGGTACTGGGCGAGCGGGATCAGGCTGGTCATGCGGGGCTCCTCTGGTGCGGCGGTCCATCGAGTCTGCCACCGCGCAGGGCCGGCAACGACCGTAGTTTCAGGCAGGTTTACAGATACCCCCTAGGGGTATACAATCGAGCCCATGGAGCATCATGCGCCCGACCACCGGCACGACGGGGACGAGCAGACCCTCACCGCCACGGCAATCTCCGCGACGCTGCACTGCCTGACCGGCTGCGCGATCGGCGAGGTCACCGGCCTGGCCATCGCCACCGCCCTGGGCTGGGGCAACGGCGCCTCGATCGCCGCGAGCATCCTGCTGGCCTTCGTGTTCGGCTACTCGCTCACGATGATCCCGCTGCTGCGCGCGGGCCTGACGCTGCGCCAGGCCGTCCCCCTGGCCTTCGCCTCGGACACGTTCTCCATCGCCACGATGGAGGTCATCGACAGCCTGATCGTGCTGCTCATCCCCGGCGCCATGGCCGCCGGCCTCACCGACCCGCTCTTCTGGGGCTCCCTGGCCTTCGCCCTCTTCGTCGCCTTCTGGGCCGCCGTCCCCGTCAACCGCTGGCTCATCAGCCGCGGCAAGGGGCACGCCGTGATCCACGCGCACCATCAGCATTGACGCCCTGCGGCCTGCTCAGCGATGGCCGGGACTCAGGCGCCCGGCTTCATCTCGTACGTGATCCAACCGGTTCGGGCTGCGACGCGATCGTAGGCTGCCCTGGCGCGATAGTTGTCGTCAGCGGTGGTCCATCGCACGATGCTCCATCCCTGAGCGACGGCGGTCTCGTCAACGGCCATGAGCAACGCTTCAACGACGCCTGATCCTCGCGCCCGCGGGTCCACGAAAATGTCATCGAGGTACCCGGCGATCTCTCCACGCAGTGGCCGGACCCACGAACGCAGGTGCGCCAGCCCCACCGGCGCGGCCACCTCGTCGGCCGGCACGGCGACGATCGCCTCGACGCAGCGGTCGTCGTGAATCCACGACCACACCCGGTGCAGGTGCTCTTCAGACGTCGGTCGCCCGTAGAACGTGCAATAGCCTGTGAAAAGTCGGCACCACGGCTCCCAGTCGCTCCGCTCGACAGGGCGCGTCACCCATGCGGATCCGTGCATGGGGCGATCGTACGCCCACGCTTCGAGACCGTCTGGCCGAAATCAACACCGGGGATTGGCCGAACCGTCCGCCGACGCAGAAACCCCGCTCGGGGCGGGGTTTCGAAGTGGGCGATACTGGGCTCGAACCAGTGACCTCCTGCTTGTCGAGCAGGCGCTCTCCCAGCTGAGCTAATCGCCCTGGGATCGAGAACCCTAGCAACGGACCGGCGGTCGCGTCCGCTGCGGGGCGGGGTCCTCAGGTGGCGGCCGCCACGGCCGGCGGGTCGGGATCCGCATCGGCGCTGACGAGGCGCTCCATGGGCAGGCCGCGGGTGGCGAGCATGGCCAGCAGCACGAGCGCCGCGACACCACCCATGGCGACCTTCAGGGCGTCGACCTGGGCCTGGGCGTAGCTGGCCGTGACGGAGGCGGCCTGCGCCGACAGCCCCTTCTTGTCGGCCTCGGCCGTGACGTCCTTGGCCGGGACGAAGGGCAGGCCGTGCTTGGTGGAGGCGACGATCTGGCTGCGCACCTGGGTCGGCAGGTTCGGCGTGTTCTGGATCTCCTTGACGAACGCGGCGCCCAGCCCGGTGAGCAGGATGGAGCCGATCAGCGCGGTGCCGAGCGCGCCGCCCAGGTTCTGGGCCGTGCCCTGCAGGCCGCCCACCTCGCTGGCCTTGTCCGTCCCCACCGACGACATGTTGATGTTGCCGAGCTGGGAGAACACCGCGCCCATGCCGATGCCGTAGACGGCCATCGAGACGGCGAAGGCGAGGTTGTCGAGCTTGGGCTCAATGGTCGCCATCAGCCCCAGCAGGCCGACGAGCATCACGGTCATGCCCACCTGAACGATCCGGCGCGGCGCGAACCGGGCGGCGAGCTTGGCGGCCAAGAGGGAGACGACCAGCACCCCCAGCGACAGCGGCAGCACCTTGATGCCCGTCTCGATCGGGTCCTTGCCCAGCACGATCTGCAGGTAGAGCGGCAGCACGAAGAAGGAGCCGGCCAGCGCCAGCTGCATCGTCAGCGACGTCGACAGGCCGGACCGCAGGCGGCGGATGCGCAGCAGGGCCAGGTCGACGAGCGGCGCCTCGCCCTGGCGCTCGCGCCGGTGCTCCCAGACGGTGAAGAAGTAGAGCAGCACGATGCCCGCGAGGATGAGGAACGGGACGATGGACAGGCCCAGCGGGGTGATGCGGTGGCCGCCGATCGTCGGGGCGGCCTTGGGCAGGACCCAGCCCCAGGTCGTGCTCTGCACGACGCCGATGACGACGAGCCCGAGGCCCGCGGCGGAGAGGAAGCCGCCGCCGTAGTCCATCTTCACGCGCGGTTCCATGGGCGGCGTGTCGCGGATGACGCGCGTGGCCACCAGCAGGCCGGCCATGATCACGACCTCGGCGGCGAAGACGACCCGCCAGCTCCACTCGGTGGCCACGAACCCGCCGATGATCGGGCCGGCGGAGGCGCCCGCCGCGGCGATCCCGCCGAGGATCCCGTAACAGGTGGCCCGATCACGGCCGGTGTAGTTGCCGGCCACCAGCGCCTGGATGGCGGGCAGCATGAGCGCCGCGCCGAGGCCCTCGAGCACCGACCAGCCGGCGATGAGGATGGCGAGGTTGGGCGCCGCCGCGGTGATGCCGGCTCCGGCGGCGAACAGCACGATCCCGATGCGGAACACCTTGCGCCGGCCGATGATGTCGCCCAGGCGCCCGCCGATCATCATGGTCGCCGCCATCACCAGGGTGTAGGTGGTGATCGCCAGCTGCATCCCGGTGACGGTCGTGTGCAGATCGTTGACGACGTCGTCGATCGACACGTTCATGACCGTGCTGTCGAGCAGCATCACGAACGAGGCGGTGGCGAGGGCCACGACGACCGACCACTTCTTCATGCTGCCTCCCCGCGTCGATCGTCCGGACCCTGGGCGGCAGCATAGTGCGCACATCGCCGCTCCCGGGCACCGGGGAGCCGCCGCCGGTCCGGCTCGCTAGATTGGTCCTTCCTGGCGACGTGGCGGAGTGGCTACGCAGCGGCCTGCAAAGCCGTGTACACGGGTTCGATTCCGGTCGTCGCCTTGGTGTCGGTGCGCCCGCTCACGCGGCCACGGCGGACGGCAGCGCCGCCGCCACCGCGGCGCCGGCCGCCCGGCCGGCGACATCCATCGGCTCGGTGGTGCGCAGGGTGCGGCAGAAGAGGAAGGCGCCCTCCAGCGCCATCAGCACCTCCAGGGCCAGGTCGTGGGCCTGGACCGGCGGGATCCCGGCGGCAGTGAAGTGCGCGACCGCCGCGTCGATCCAGCTCGTGAACACGTCGGCGCTGGCCTGGCGCAGCCGGTCGCTGGTGCTGGCCACCTCCAGGGCGACGACCGCGATCGGGCAGGCGTCCTCGAAGCCGGTGGTCCGCAGGGTCTCCCCCGCGCCGGTGAAGAAGTCCCGCACACCCGTCGCCACGTCGGGCGCCGGCTCCATGATCGCCTCGAAGAGGAGCAGGTAGAAGGCGCCGGAGCGGCGGATCACCTCGTCGGCGAGCTCGTCCTTGCCCCCGGGGAAGAAGTGGTAGATCGAGCCGAAGGGCGCCTGTGCCTCGGCGCTGATCTGCTTGAGGCCCGTGCCCGTGAGGCCCTGGCGCCGGAACAGCTCGGCGCTGGCGATGACGATGCGATCCCGGGTGCTCTCCACGTGCCAGCCCTTCCCTTCGTGGTTGCGGTGCTCGGCGGCTGGCCCTAGTGTATCGCTAGAACGATCTATCTAGTAGCCCCCGCCGCCAGGAGCCGCTCGTGCCCGACATCACCCTCACCGCCGGAACCCTCGACTTCGAGGACACCGGCGCGCCCTTCGACGGCGCCCCCGTCCTCGTGTTCGTGCACGGGCTGGTGATGAACGGCTCCCTCTGGCGCCACGTGGTGGCGGACCTGCGCGGCGAGGCGCGCTGCATCGTCCCCACCCTCCCCCTCGGCGGCCATCGCCGGCCGATGCGCGAGGGCGCCGACCTGTCCCTGCGCGGCCAGGCGCGGCTGCTCGCCGAGCTCCTCGAGCGCTTGGAACTGCATGACGTGACGCTCGTGTTCAACGACTTCAACTGCGCGCCGCCGCTCATCCAGGAGGGGCTCGACGCTCGCGTGGGGCGTCTGGTGCTCAGCTCGTGCGAGACGGTGGACAACTACCCGCCCGGCCTGCCCGGCTCGGTCGCGGCGCTGGCGGCCAGGGTCCCCGGCGGCATCAACGCCGCCATGCAGCCGCTGCGCCTGCGCCCCCTGCGCCGCGGCCCCATGACCTTCGGCTGGATGAGCAAGCGGCCCGTCCCCGACGCGGTGATGGACGACTGGCTGGCCCCCGTGCTGGCCGACAAGGCGATCCGGCGGGACCTGCGCGCCTACGCCCGCGGGACCGCCGCCGGCCGGCAGACCCTGCAGGACGCCGACGCATCGCTGCGCGATTTCGCCAAGCCGGTCCTCGTCGTGTGGGCGGCCGAGGACAGGGTGATGCCCGTGGCGAGCGGTCGGCGCCTGGCCGGATCGTTCCCCGACAGCCGCTTCGTGGAGATCACCGACAGCTACACGCTGCTCCCCGAGGACCAGCCCGGACCGCTGGCCCGGCACCTGCGCACCTTCGTCCAGGAGACCACATGAGCACGACCCGCCCCCGCCCCTCCCGCGTCCTCGCCGCCGTGGCGCTGGGGCTCGTGGCCTGGACGCCGCTCTACGCGGCCGCCGTGCGCTGGATGCTGCGGCGCAACATCCGCGCCCTGGGCCGCGGCGACATGGGCCCGCTGCTGTCCTCCTACGCCGAGGACGTGCACTTCGTCTTCCCCGGCGAGAACTCGTGGAAGGCCGACCTGCACGGCAAGGACGAGGTGGCGCGCTGGGTGGAGCGGTTCGTGCGCGTGGGCCTGCGGCTGGAGCCCGAGGAGATCCTGGTGGCGGGGCCGCCGTGGAACACGCGGATGGCGCTGCGCTTCACCGACCACCTCACGCTCCCCGACGGCACGGTCGTCTACGAGAACCAGGGCGCCATGCTCGGCACCATCGCCTGGGGCAGGCTGACCGCCTACGAGGTCCACGAGGACACCGAGAAGTCGGCGGCGCTGGACGCGTGGCTGGCGGTGCACGAGCCGTCGCCCTGACGGCGCCGCGTCCGCCTTTCTCGACAAATCTGATCGAGATTGGCTACATTAGGTGGCGTCATGGTCGTCGACGCTCACCAGCACCTCTGGACGCAGCCGCTCATCGAGGCGCTGGCCGACCGTCGCGCGCTGCCCCTCGTGCGCCGCGAGGGCGACGCGTGGATCCTGCAGCTCGCCGGCGAGCCCGCCTGCGAGATCACCGCCGACACCGCCGAGGACCGCACCGCCCTGCTGCACGAAGACGGCATCGACGTGGCCCTGGTGGCCCTCTCCTCCCCCCTGGGCATCGAGGGGCTCCCGGCCGACGAGGCCCGGGCCCTGCTGCGCGCCCACGCCCGCGGCGTCGACGCGTTCGGCCCGCGCTTCCGGCGCTGGGGCGCGATCCCCCTGGCCCAGCCCGACCCCGCCGACGTGGACCGCGAGCTGGACGGGGGCGCGATCGGCCTGGCCCTGCCGGCCGGGGCGCTCGCCACCCCGGAGGGGCTGCACCGTCTCGGCCCGGTCCTGGAGCGCCTGAGCGCCCGGGACGGCGCCCTCTTCGTCCACCCCGGGCCCAACCCGTGGGCCGCCGCGCTGCCGGCGAGCGTCGCCGGCCCCGCCTGGTGGCCGGCGATGACCGCCTACCTCGAGCAGCTGCAGCG
>CAZXNX010000030.1:0-13614 GCA_964642225.1 uncultured Solirubrobacteraceae bacterium
GGTGAGCTGGGTGGCGGAGCCGGCGAACTGCGAGGGGCCGCCGTCGCACTTGGAGACGCCCGAGCCGGTGCGCAGGTCGCCCCACGCGACCCACACGCGGCCGGTGCGGTCCACGTCCGTCCGGGGCGCGGCGCCCGGGCGCCCGCCGGCCTGCGCCGGGGTGAGGCAGGCGAACGGCAGCGGGGTCCCGGCGGTCTGGTCGAGCGCGGCGACCGTGTGCAGCGGTGCGGCCGCCCACGCGGCAGAGTCCTGGCAGTTCGCGGACGCCGGGCAGGTGCGGCCCGCGATGGCGTTGGCGCTCGAGTAGTCCCACCACGTCACGTACACCGACCCGTCCGGGGCCGGCACGGGGCCCCCGTAGATGTAGCTGCCCACGGCGGGCGTCACGAAGGCGGGGGCGCTCCAGTGGTCGGCCGTGTCGCAGTTCGCCGCGACGGGCCGGCTGTCGCACGAGCTGATCGCGAGCTTCGTGCCGCCATCCACCGGGGCGCCCCAGACGACGTAGATGCGGCCGAAGTGCGGCGAAGCCGGGAAGTTGTCGACCGCGACGAGCTCCTTGTCCTGCTGGAAGTCCGAACTGCTTCCCGCCGGGGTTCCGAGTGACACCGCCGTCGGCCGGAAGCTCGCCGTGCCGGCCGGGATGCGCGCCACCGCGATGCGGCTGGGCGGCGCATCGGAGAGGGTGAGCTCGGTGTACCAGATGTTGCCCCGGGCGTCGGTGGCCAGGGCCGGGTCGCCACCAGGCTGGATGGCCTCGGTCGCCACGGCGCTCCCCGGCTGGAAGGAGATGGTGGGGAACGGGGTCGTGGTCCACGACGCCCCGCCGTTGCCCGACACGTAGACGCGACTGGTTCCGCGGAGCTGGTTGGCCCCGAGGGCCATGCGGCTGGGATCGCCGGGCACGACCGCGGCCGCCGCCTCGTTCTGGTTGACGGCGTCGGGGTTGATGTTGATCTCCCGCCCCGGCCCTGGCAACCGGTCCAGCGGGGTGTCCGGGCCGCCCTCGGCCGGCTCGCGGACCGGCGCGTAGCGCACGAGGTCCACGCTCCCCGCGGGGCGCCCGTTCCAGGTGAGGCCGAGCCGGTAGGTCCCGGCAGGCATCCCGACGTCGGCGACGGTGATCGTGGGCGTGTCGCCCGCGTGCGGGTCCGTGATGCGCAGGGACGTGGTCCGGGGCGCGTTGCTCAGACTGGTGCGTGCGCGCTCGCCCGCGCCGCCTCCGGCAAGCGGAGCCCTGGTCGCACGCAGCCCGCCCGGGCCGACCCGTGACCACGCGGCCGGAAGGCGGACGCCCAGCACGTCGCCCGCCCGCGCCGCAGCCCCGACACGGAGCGTCACCGTGATGCGGCTGCCGGGCCGGGCGGCCAGGCCCTGAGCCGGGCTGACCGTCACCGTCCCGCCGGGGACGACCGCTTCGGGATCGACCTCGACGTCACCGGCCTCCTCGCGCGCCTGCTCCAGCGGGGTCGCCGCCTGCCCGCGGTCACGATCGCGTTCCCGTGCCGTACCGACCGCCGGCCACGCCAGCAGGGCCAGCACCAGGACGGCGACAACTCGGGCTTGGCGCATCGACACACCTTTGCACGTTGCGCCGGGCGTGGCGGCAGGCTCAGGCGGTGATGTGGCCAGGCGCCCAGACGTCCGGGACGGAGACCGACGAGTGCGCCCAGCTCCCACGGAGGTGCCTATAGGGTTGACGAGATGCGTGCCTTCGGGGGGATCACCTTGGCGGTGCTGTGCTTGTCGGTGGGCGCGTCCCCGGCGGGCGCAAACCCGGTGTTCGACCTGGGGAGCTTCGTTCCGACCTCGATCAGCGGCGGCCAGGCGGTCGGTGGGGGCATCCTCGATCCACTCAACGACGCGGCGCCGCCGCACGCCGGCGTCTGGGTCAAGGGGACGCTCACGCGGCTCGCCGAGCCGGCGGGCACGACCGCGAGCGAGGTTTCCGGTCTCAACATGGACGGCCGGGTGTCGGGAGCCGTCGAGGGCACGGGCGGCGTGCACGCGGTCTCCTGGGACTCGCCCACCGACCCGGTCTCACACCAGCTCGGCCCGCTTGCCTCGTTACCGGCGGACTACAGCACCACGGGCGGCGTCGACAACGCCGGCCGGGTCGTCGGAACCACGCTCGAGACCGGCGTGCGCACCACCGGCTTTCTGGCCGCCCCCGGGGGCGGCCTCGCCCAGGTCGGGACGTTCGAGCGCGGTCCGGGGTCATCGTCGGCGGTGGGTGTGACGCCGGACGGATCACGTCTCCTGGGCCGTGTCGGTGGCTCGGCCGACAGCGGCGCCGCCGACGGCTGGTACCTCTGGCCGGCCGCGGGCGCCGCGGGCGCGAAGCTCAGCATCACGCCGGTCGTGCACGGCTCCTTCATCCTCGGCGGGGCGATCTCGACGCTGTACGCCAACAACCTGGCCAGTGACGGCACCGTGCTCGGCTACAAGGACGGAGCCAGCCGCAGCTACTGGCTGCGGCTGCCTGACGGCAGCGAGACCCCGGTCGCCGGCCTCGCCGGGCACAACGCGGTCAACGCGCGCCATGTGGTCGCCGGCTCGATCGCGACCACCGACAAGGACGGCAATCCGTTCCCGCACGCGGCGATCTGGAAGCCGGACGGCACGGTCGTCGACCTCAACACGCTGCTGCCGACGGGCTCGGGCCTCGTGCTCGCGGCGGCGCTCGCGATCAACGACAACGGCGACATCGCCGGTATCGCGATCAACACCACCGGCCAGGTCGGATTCCTGATGACGGCCGGCTACGTGGTGGACGACGCCGGGGACGCTCCGGACGCCGCAGCCGGCGATGGCGCCTGCGCCACGGCGGGCGGCACGTGCACCCTGCGCGCCGTCATCCAGGAGACCAACGCGCACCCCGGCCCGGACACGGTCAACTTCGCGATCCCGGGCGGGGCCGACGCGCCGGCCATCACCCCCGGCTCTCCCCTGCCGCCGGTCACCGGGCCGATCGAGCTGGACGGCGCGAGCCAGCCAGGCGCCGGGCGCGTGATGCTCGATGGCAACGGCGGCGCCGGTGCCGGACTGGTGCTCAAGGGCGGGCGCCACACCATCACCAACCTGGGCATCGGCCGCTTCGCGAGCGACGGGCTGGTCGTCGCCGACGGGATCTCCACGGTGCTCAGAGGGCTGTGGATCGGCCTCGGTGCGGACGGCACGACGGCGGCGCCCAACGGTGGCGACGGCATCCGGATCAGCAATGCATCGCAGACGGAGATCGGCGGCGATCTCCCCGCGACCGCAGTGCGCGTTGCGAACAACGCGGGCGCGGGCGTCGAGGTGCAGTCCGGTCGACGCAACGCCCTCGGCTCCGAGACGCTGGTCTACGGCAACGGCGGGCCCGGCATCGATCTCGGCCCCCAGGGCAAGGTCAACCCCAAGGGCGGGCTGCTCGCCGGTCAGCCCAACGACGCGCTCGGCGCGCCGGTGGTGTGGCACGTCCTGCAAGCGGTGGGGTTTGGAGGCAACCTTGCCGCCGGGATCATCCCCAACCCGGTGCCCGGGGGCAGATACCGCGTTGACCTCCAGAGCAACGCGTGCGGGCCGCGCGCGCTCGCCAAGCCCGTGCGGATCACCTCACAGACGATCACCACGAGCTCCAGCGGCGTCGCATCCTTCCAGCTCGTCGGCCCGGCGACCGGCGAGACGACGGATGCCCGCGTGACGCTCCTCGACGAAACGGGCGCAGCGGTCGAGACCTCCGAAGTCTCGACGTGTGCCCACGATGCCGACGGCGACGAGATTCTCGACGAGTGGGAGACCGCGCCCGCGGACCCGTTCCGCACAGGGACCGCAGCGCTCGATCTCGCGGCGATGGGCGCCTCGCCGACGCACAAGGACCTGTTCCTGCAGCTCGCGTGGTCGCCGGGAAACGAGATCGATCCCACTGCCGGCAAGCGCGTGGCGCAGGCGTTCGCCGAGGCGCCGATCACCAACGTCGACGGCAAGAAGGGGATCAACCTCCACATCGACAACGGGCCGGCATCGGTGATGAACCTGCCGACGGGCAAGCGCTGGGGCGCACTGAGCAAGGCGAAGAGCACGGCCGGCGAGCCACGCGGCCCGGTGGCAGGGCTGACGGACTGGACGCGGTTCGGCAAGATCCGTGACCGCGTGTTCCCGGCCACACGCTCCCCGGTGTTTCGCTTCGCCTTTGCCGACCGCCGCGTGTCGGAGAACTACCCGGACACGCTCGGCCAGGCGCACGGCATCCTCAGCAGCGAGCTCGCACTCGGCCTCAAGGGCAGCTGTGCGGCCGAACCGTGTCCGGTCACGCTCGACCGCCAGACCGGTGTGCTCATGCATGAGCTCGGCCACACCCTCGGGCTCCGGCATGGCGGCGGCGACGAATACCACATGAAGCCCAACCACCTATCGGTGATGAACTACCTCTTCGCCGAAACCGGGCTCGCCAGGACGACGGACGGTGGCAAGACCTTCACGCCGGGGCTCTTCGACTACTCCCGGTTCGACGACCGCGCGCTGCCCGACCTCGACCAGCGCCGCCTCAAGGAGAGTGCCGGGCTCGCGCCGAAGCTGCCGGTGCTGTCCAACTACGGCACGCTCAAGCGGTGCCCGCCGGTCGGTGACGCCGGTCCCGTGTACGAGTTGCAGTGGCTGCGCAAGCAGGCCGACTGGAACTGCAACGACAAGATCGACGCGGGTACGGTGAGCGTGACCCTCTCGGAGGATCTCAAGACGACCAACATCAGCCGGTCCTTCTCCGAATGGGACATCCTCGCGTACACCGGAGGCCAGATGGTCGCGCCCGCCTCCGCGCCGGCGTCGGCGAGGGCGTCGATCTCCTCGGTCCGTCCGCGCGCGGCGGCGAAGGGCGCCGAGGACTGGCCGAGTGCGAAGCGGCGGCTGGCATTCGCTCGCGCCCTCACCGGAGACAAGAAGGCGCCGACGCTGAAGCTGACGGTGCGGCGCGCCGGGACCCCCGCCAAGCCGCGCCTGAAGATCACCGTGAGCGCGCATGATGCCCGCGCGCTCGATTCGGTCACGATCGTCGTGGACCGGCGCACACCGGTGGTTCTCCGCTCCGCACGCAGGGGCAAGGCGCTGAGGCGCTCGGTCGCCGTGACCGTGAAGGCTGGTCGTCACAGCGTCCGGGCACGCGCCGTCGACGCGATCGGCCAGCCGTCGAACGTCGTGCGAAGAACCCTGACGATCACGAAGCGCGGCTGATCGCCGAGCGTCGGCAACGAGAGAAGCCCTGCATTTGCAGGGCTTCTCTGTAGTCGGGGAGACAGGATTTGAACCTGCGACCGCCCGGCCCCCAGCCGGGTGCGCTACCAGACTGCGCCACTCCCCGTGGCCTGGTCCGACAGAGCGGGCGACGGGAATCGAACCCGCCCTAGAAGCTTGGAAGGCTCCTGTGCAACCACAACACCTCGCCCGCGAACGGAAAGCGGATCCTATCGGTCGGAGCCCGCAGCCCGCTGTTCGGTCGGCACGCCACCCTCGTCGTCCACGATGGCGGCGTTGGGCCAGGGGCCGAACCAGTTGTCCGCGCCGCCGTCGATGGTGACCGTCGAGCCGCTCAGCGCGTGGCCCAGCGGTGAGGCCAGCAGCGCGATCAGCCAGGCGAACTCGTCGACGTTGCCCAGGCGCTGCAGCGGCACCGTGCGCGCCGCCCCCTCGAAGATGTTCGGCGGGTACTTGCGCAGCGACTCGGTGTCGAAGCGGCCGACCGCCGCGTTGACCACGGCGATGTCGCGCGGCGCCAGCCGGTGGGCGTAGTCGATCCCGATCGCCTCCACCGCGGCGCGGGCGGCCCCGGTGTGGGCCATGGCGGGCATGCCGTGGTGCGGTGAGACGGTGACGGTGACGATGGAGCCGCCGTCCTCGATCACGGGCGCGGCGGCCTCGATCATCCGGGTCGTGCCCTCCACGTTCAGCCGCATGACGGCACCCCAGCCCTTGGCGACGATGTCCTCGGCGGGGACGAAGTACTGGCCGCCGGCGCTGTTGACGAGCGTGTCCAGGCGGCCGTGGCGCTCGACCGTCTCGGCCACGATGCGCGCGGCCTGCTCGGGCTCGCGGATGTCGCCGACCGCGTACGACCCGAGCGGCCCGATGTGCTCCACGGCCTCGGCGAGGACCTCCTCGCGCCGGCCGGCGATGACGACGAACGCGCCGCAGCGCGCCACCTCGATCGCCGCCGCCTTGCCGAGGTTGGTGCCGCCGCCGGTGATGAGCACGACGCGGCCGGCCAGCAGGTCGTCCTGGAAGATCGCGGAGGAGGTGGGCACGGCGCGAGTCTACGAAGTCGTCCGCGCCAACTCCCTTGACGAGACAAAACTAATGATATTAGTATTTGTCCTATGCCCAATAACACCACGCCCATCACCCGCCTGCACATGGTCAACGCCTACCTCGTCCGCGAGGACGACGGCCTGACCCTCGTGGACACCGCCGTCCCGCGCAGCGCCAAGACCATCCTCGCCGCCGCGCGGGAGCTGGACGCGCCGATCGTGCGCATCCTGCTCACCCACGCCCACGGCGACCACATCGGGTCGCTCGACGCGCTGGCCGAGCAGCTGCCCGACGCCGAGGTCCTCATCGGCGCGCGCGACGCGCGCCTGCTGCGCAAGGACAAGAGCCTGGACGCCGGGGAGCCGCAGCACACGCCCACCGGCAGCTTCCCCGGGGCCGCGACGGCGCCCACCCGCACGCTGGTGGCGGGGGACCGCGTCGGCTCCCTCACGGTGCATGCGGCTCCCGGCCATACTCCCGGCATGATCGCCCTGCTCGACGAGCGCGACGGCACGCTCATCTGCGGGGACGCCTTCTCCACGCTCGGGGGCGTGGCCACCTCGGCCAAGGCCAACCCGCGGTTCCCCCTTCCCGCGCTGGCCACCTGGGACAAGCCGACCGCGCTGCGCTCCGCCCGGGCGCTGCGCGCGCTGGAGCCCACCGCCCTGGCCCCCGGCCACGGCCCCATCGTCACCGATCCCGGCGCCGCGATGGACCGCGCGATCGCCAAGGCGGCCTGACGTGGCCCGGCAGGGGCTCACCGCCGCCCGGGTGACCGAAGCGGCCGGCGCCATCGCCGACGCCGAGGGCCTGCCGGCGGTCACGCTGGCCCGCGTGGCGGCCGACCTGCACGTGCGGGCCCCGTCGCTCTACAACCACGTGGGCGGCCTGGACGCCCTGCGCCGGGCGATCGCCCTGGACGCGCTGGAGCAGATGGCGCCCGTGCTGCGCGAGGCCGCCACCGGCCGGTCGGGGCCCGACGCGCTGCTGCACACCGCGCGGGCCTATCGCGCCTTCGTCCTGGCCCACCCGGGCCGGTACGCCGCCACCGCCGTGGCCCCCGATCCCGACGACGCGGAGGCGATCGCCGCGGCGACCGAGATCGTGCAGATCGTCGTGGGCGTGCTGCGGGCATGGTCGCTGGAGGGCGACGATGCCCTGCACGCCGCGCGGGCGGTGCGCAGCGCCATCCACGGCTTCGTGTCGCTGGAGATCGAGGGCGGCTTCGGGCTCCCGCTGGACCTCGACGTCTCGTTCGACCGCATGATCGAGGCGCTCTCCGCCGGACTTGGCACGCCCGCGCCCGCCGCCTGAGCCGGCCCCGGCGCACACCGCCTTGCAGCGCGTGATCCCGCCGCCCCGCATGCCACCATCCGGCGACATCGTCCGGCGGCCACCGTGGCCCCGAGAAACAGGAGCATCACATGGTTCGGCGCGCTGCCGCAGAGTTCATCGGAACGTTCGTCCTCGTCCTCGGAGGCGTCGGCGCGGCCGTGGTCGCCGGCGACAAGATCGGCTTCCTCGGCGTCGCCTTCGCGTTCGGCCTGTCCCTGCTGGCCATGGCCTATGCCATCGGCCCGATCTCCGGCTGCCACATCAATCCTGCGGTGACGGTCGGCCTGCTGGCCCGCGGCCGGATCGACATCGGCGAGGCCGTGCGCTACTGGATCGCCCAGATCCTCGGCGCCATCGTCGCCGCCGCCGTCCTGCTGCTCATCGCCAAGAGCCGCGCGGGCGGCTACGACGCCGAGGTCGCAGGCCTGGGCTCCAACGGCTACGGGGCCCACTCCCCCAGCCTCTACAAGCTCGGGGGCGTCGCCGCCTTCGAGGTCATCTTCACCGCGTTCCTCGTCTTCACCGTGCTGTCCGCGACCGACAGGATCGCCGCCGTCGCCTTCGCCGGCATTCCGATCGGCCTGGTCCTCGTGCTGATCCACCTCGTCGGGATCCCGATCGACAACACGTCGGTCAACCCGGCCCGGTCCATCGGCCCGGCGATCTTCCAGGGCGGCTGGGCGCTCGAGCAGCTGTGGGTGTTCATCGTCTTCCCGCTCATCGGTGGCCTGCTCGCCGCCGGCCTGCACGCCGTCCTGTTCAGCGGCGCCGCCCCCGTCTCCGCCGAGGAGTCGGCCGTCGGGACCTGATCACCCCTCGTCCGGGGCGGCGGCCGCTGGTGCGGACGCCGCCCCGCGAGGCGGTCGGTGGCCACCGGCGTGTTGCGCCGGCGAACGTGACGCGCATACGCTCGCGCCATGCAGCGGCTCACGCCCGCCGACACCGACCGTTTGCTGGGCATCATCGGCGAGGCACACGCCTTCGACTCGCTGGACACGTTCCGCCGCGGCATGCTCGGGGTGCTGAAGGGAGCGGTGCCCGCCGAGTTCGCGTCCTACAACGAGGTCGGTGAGACCCCCGAGCAGGTGGTCGGGTTCGCCGAGCCGGACCTCACCGCCGAGCAGATGGCCACGTGGATGTCGCTGGCCCACGAGCATCCCGTGATCGCCCAACTGCGACGGCGGCCCGACGGCCGCCCCACCCGGATCTCCGATTGCATGGACCGGGACGCGTTCCGGCGCCTGGCGCTGTACCGCGAGTTCTTCGCCCCGCTGGGCATCGAGTCGCAGGTGTCCTTCACCCTGCCATCGCGGTCCCCCGCCGTCATCGGCATCGCCCTGTCGCGCGGCCGCCGGGACTTCACCGACGCCGAATGCACGGTGCTGGGCCTCGCCCGCCCCCACCTGATCCAGGCGTACCGCAACCTCCAGCTGCAGGAGCGCCGCGAGGCGGTACTGGCGGCGCTCGAGCACGGGCTGGGCGATGTCGGCGAGCACGTCGTCGTCGTGCGCCGCGACGGGGCGATCGAGTTCGCCAGCCCCGAGGCGCGCACGCTGCTACGTACGCGCCTCGGGGTGGACCCGGCGGCCGACCGCCTCCCCCGGCCGTTCGTCGCTGAACTCAGCGCCCACGTGCGCGACCGCGCCAGCGAGCCGATCGGCCTCGGCACGGGCGAGCACCGGCTCCTGGTGCGCGTGATCGCCGGCCGCGGGCCGGACGCACTCACCGTCCTGCTCCTCGAGCCGGGCTCCGGGCAGCTCACCGTGCAGGCGCTGTGCGGCCTCGGGCTCACCGAGCGGGAGGCGCAGGCCCTGCGCTGGCTGGCACTGGGGCGGACCGGCCCCGACACCGCGCAGCGGATGGGCATCTCCCCGCGGACCGTCGAGAAGCACCTGCAGAACATCTACGCCAAGCTCGGCGTCAGCTCCCGCTCGCAGGCCGCCGCCACCGCCTGGGCCGCGGTCGGCGCCGACGACCCGGAGGGCGGCGCCGCCCCCTAGGAGGCGTCGCCCCGGGGGCTACGTGGTTCCCACGTATTGCCCCGGGCGCGTGTGGTCGGCACGGTCTGCAGGGTGACCCGCAACCGGCTCACCCGAGGCCGTCTGGCGTTGTCCGCCGCGCTGGCCACGGGCGCGATGGCGCTCACGGCACCGGCCGGGGCCGGCGCCTTCGGGCTGCAGGGCTCGTTCAGCGCGCAGGGGTTCGGCTGCTGCGGCGAATCGATCTTCTACGTCGGGCTGGCGTTCACCGGCAACGGTGACCTGTGGCAGACGTCGGGGGCCACGCGGGTGGTGACCCGGTACGGCCCCGGCGGTCTGCAGCTCGGCCAGATCCCGACGGGGGTCATGACCCAGGGGATGACCGTCGACCGGGCCAACGGCGACGTGTACGTCGTCACCGGGGAGATCCACGGGAACCATCCGGTCATGCACTTCACCTCCGCGGGCGTCCTGGTCAAGGTCTACGGCGCCCCGGATACCGGCGGGCCGTTCGGCGGCGACCACCACGAGGGCTTCAACATCGCGGTCAACGAGACGACCAAGCAGACGTACGGCATCGGCTACGGCAGCGGCGGGCAGGTGGTGCGGTTCGCCGCCGACGGCTCGGTGCTGCGGATCCTCGACGTCGGCGTCGAGCCGTCGGACATCGAGGTCGACCAGCCCACCGGCGACGTGCTCGTCTCCTACCTGGGCAACTCGCGGGTGGTCCGCTACGACGCGAGCCTGGACAACCCGCAGACCGTCCTGCAGGGCTCCGGTGCCCGCACGAGCCCGATCGGCATCTCGCTGGCGCCCGACGGCAACCTGTGGGTCAACTGGCGCGGGAGCGGCCAGACCGAGCGGATCGCCCCCAACGGCACGGTGCTCGGGGCGGCGACGGTGCCCGAGCAGATGATGGACGTGGAGGCCGATGCCAAGGGCGGCGCCTACGTGGCCGTCGGCAACGGCGGGCGCATCTACTACGTGGCGACCGACCCGCCGGTCGCCGCGTTCACCTCCAGCCTGAACGGGGCGATCCCCGCCGGCGCCCACCTGGACTTCACCTCGACGAGCAGCGACCCCGACGGCACCATCGCCTCCCAGTCCTGGGATCTCGACGGCAACGGCACCTACGGTGACGCCACCACGCCGGCCAGCGGCATCACCTTCACCACCGCCGGCCCGCACGTCGTGCGGCTGAAGGTGACCGACAACGACGGCGCGACCGCGATCGTCAGCCGCACCTTCACCGTCGTCGCCCAGGCGCCGACCGCGAGCTTCACCGTCAGCCCTGCCGTCCCGGCGATCGGGCAGACCATCACGCTGACCTCCACCAGCACGGACCCCGACGGCACGATCGCCCACACCGACTGGGACCTCGACGACGACGGCCAGGCCGACGACGCCACCGGCAGCCCGGTGACCACCAGCTTCGCCACCGCCGGCGATCACGTCGTGCGACTGCGGGTCCAGGACAACGACGGGAACGTGGTGACAAAGGAGACCACGATCGGCATTCCGGCCGTGGCAGCCGCGTTCGCGGTCGACGACGTGGCGATCGGCGAGGGCGACAGCGGGACGAGGCAGCTGGTGTTCCACGTGACGCGGACTGGCTCCTCGACGCAGCCGGCCTCGGTGGACTACGCGGTCGGGGCGGGCACCGCGTCCGACGGCACCGACTTCGCCTCGCGGGCGCTGGCGACCCTCACCTTCGGGCCGGGCCAGACGGCCAAGACGGTGGGCGTGCCGGTGTTCGGCGACGTGGTGGAGGAGGACGACGAGACGGTGATCCTCAGCCTCTCCGACCCGTCGGGGGCGACCGTCGCGGACGCCTCGGGAACCGGGACGATCACCGACGACGACGCGGCGCCGACGGTGTCGGTGCGGAATACCGAGGTCACCGAGGGTCCGGGCGCGGTGGCCCAGGTGACCATCGGCCTCGACGGGCCTGTGACCGAGCGCACCGCCGCCGTGCACCTGGCCACGAGCGACGGGACGGCGCAGGCCGGTGGCGACTACACGGCGGTCAGCCAGAACGCGACCATCGTCCCGCCCGCGCGCACGGCCACCGTGAACGTGCCCATCACCAACGACGATGTCAGTGAGCCGGACGAGACCGTCGGCCTCACGCTCACCGGGTCCGGGCCGCTGCCGCTCGGCACGACGGCGGCGACCCTCACGATCCACGACGACGGCGACAAGGGACCGATCACGGTCGTCCAGGCGCCGCCGAGTCCGGTGCCCGAGGCCGGGCCGCCGGTGAGCGCCATCGTCGGCATCCCGTTCCCCCAGGCGGCCCCCGTGATGCTGTCGTGGCGGCTGGATGGCGGCGACGCGAGCCAGAGCACCGACTGGGCCGCCCGTGAGGGCACGGTCACGATCCCTGCCGGGCAGACGCAGGCGAGTATCAGCCTGCAGCCGGTCGACGATCAGACCGACGAACTCGACACCGAGCCGTGGGTGCTGCACGTGGCGGTCGCCTCAGGCCCGGCCAACGGCACGCTCGACATGCCGGTGGGGATGGCCGACGACGACCCGGATGCCAAGCCGGTGATCTGCCCTGTCTGCGAGCACCCCGGCGGCGACCTGCGAAAGGCACGTGTCAACGTTGACCTCACCCAAGACCCCGACGTCACCACCGCGGTGGGGAACCCGCGCAAGGGGTGGGTCGCCACTGGGTGGGACCGCCCGTCGGAGGAGGTCATCGGCCGGGCCAGGTTCTCCAACGGTCTGAGCCACACCGACTTGTGCAACCAGACCATCGGCATCGTGTGTTTGACCGTCACGACGACGCGGTACCCGTCGAGCTGGACCCCGTTCCCATATGGCCATGATGGGCTCGTGGGAACCGTCCAGCAGGAAGCCGGCGGTGACGGCCCCAACATCGGCACGAACGTCATGCTGATCGGGATGCTTCGCCTCACGCTCTGGTACCCGGTGGCAGTGAACGGAACCGCGACCACACAGGTCAGTGCCGAGTGGGGGACCAGGACGAAGGGCCGTCAGGAGGAATCACTCGAGGTCACGCTCGTCTATCGCAAGCCGTCGGATTCCGCGTACGCCGCGCATTTTGGTCCGAACCCTGCGTATCCCGGCGACGGGGTCAGCTGCTCGACGGATGAGCGCTTCCCCAAGTTGTTCGGCCATCCGGACCCGGCCGACATCGTCCGCGGAGGCGAGACGGTCGGAACGGGGTGGTACTCGGTCCGCTCGTCCGACGTGGGCGCCACGTTGTCCTGCAAACCGAACCTTCCCGGTGGAGGATCCATCGTCGTCGCACAGCGCACGGTGCCGCCGGGTGCCCCGGTGATCGCCACCGGTAAGCCGCTGACCGTCACGGGAGGCGTCGTGGCGCCGGTGCCCGTCAACTGCACCACCGTGGTGGCGAACTGCCATGGCACGCTGGAGTACCGGCTCGCCCCCGGCGGCGGCACG
The DNA here is from genome assembly GCA_964642225.1 of uncultured Solirubrobacteraceae bacterium. Lineage (GTDB taxonomy): Bacteria > Actinomycetota > Thermoleophilia > Solirubrobacterales > Solirubrobacteraceae > JBBQCW01. The sequence goes on from CAZXNX010000030.1 coordinate 13,029, forward strand.
ACCGGTGGGAAGACGGCGCGAGCCAGCGCGGCCGCGACGAAGAAGGCGAAAAGCCGTCGCTCCGGCACCCTGGTCGGGCGCGCGACATTCCGCGCCAAGGGCCGCAAGGCGAAGGTCAAGGTGAAGCTGAACAAGGCCGGCCGGGCCGCGTTTGCCAAGACCGGCACGCTCTCCGTGATCGCGGTCGTCACGAGCGGCAAGAAGGTCACCGACCGCTCGCTCGTGCTGCGCGCGCCGACACCGAAGATCACCTCGCGGTAACACCCCGCGGGCGGCGTCACGCCTCGGCCAGCGCCTGCTCCAGGCCGGGCCGGCCGTCGATGCCGAGCTTGCGGTAGACGCTGGAGAGGTGCATCTCGACCGTCCGCACGGTGACGAAGAGCGCCTGGGCGATGTCCCGGTTGGTGCGCCCCTCGGACGCCAGCGCGGCGACCCGCAACTCCGACGGCGTCAACGCCGCGGGGCCGGTTGTGCGCCGGCGCCGCGGGCGTGCCCCGAGGGCGAGCAGGCCGCCACGGACCTGGTCGGCCAGCCCGACCGCGCCGCTGCGGTCGGCGAGGTCCAGCGCCTCGCGCAGGGCGGTGAG
>CAZXNX010000031.1:0-13383 GCA_964642225.1 uncultured Solirubrobacteraceae bacterium
ATGCCCGGGACCCCGGGGATGTTGTCGGAGGTGTCGCCCTTGAGCCCGTAGAAATCGGGGATCAGCTCGGGCGGGATGCCGTAGCGCTCGACGACCGCCGCGTGGTCGTAGAGCTTGGTCTCGGTGATGCCGCGCGCGGTGGCCATGACCCGGACCTTCGACTCGGGGTCGATGAGCTGGAAGATGTCGCGGTCGCCGGTGAGGATCGTGGTGGGGATGCCGGCCAGGCGGGCGCGCTCGGCGATCGTCCCGATGACGTCGTCGGCCTCGTAGCCCTCGACGCTGACGTTGCGGTAGCCGAACGCCGCCACCAGGGGCTCCAGGTGCGGCCACTGCTCCTTGAGCAGATCGGGCCGGCCGCTGCGGGTGCCCTTGTATTCGGCGTAGACGTCCTGACGGCCGGAGGTGCCCCGGTCCCAGGCGACGATGGTGGGCTGCTGGCCGTGCTCGGTGAGGACCTTCACGAGCATCGAGGCGAAGCCGAAGATCGCGTTGGTCGGCTGGCCGGTGGAGGTGGCGATCGACTCCGGGAGGGCAAAGAAGGCCCGGTAGGCGAGGCTGTTGCCGTCGATCAGGAGCAGGTCGGGTGAGGGGTCGGCCACGACGCTCACCCTACTGCGGGGACCTGGCGCCTCCCCGTCCCGCACGGGCACGACGTCTGGGCGCGCGCCGACGCGTATCCTCACCCGCGTGTCTGCTCCCTCCGCCCAGTTCAGCCTGACCATCCGCGTCGAGATCGCCCACCAGCCGGGAATGCTCGGCCAGGTCGCCAGCGCCATCGGCGGCGCCGGTGGCGTCATCGGCACCGTCGACCTCGTCGACGCCACCGACGAGCTCCTCGTCCGTGACATCACCGTCGATGCCGCCGACGCCGTCCACTGGAGCCGCATCGTCGAGGCGATCAACAACCTCGAGCACGCCCAGGTGGTCGACACCACCGACCGCACCTTCCTCATGCACGTCGGCGGCAAGATCGAGATGCGCAACCGCATCCCCGTCAAGACCCGCGACGACCTGTCGATGGCCTACACGCCGGGTGTGGCCCGCGTCTGCACCGCCATCGCCGAGGACCGCAGCAAGGCCTTCCAGTACACGATCAAGCGCAACACGGTGGCCGTCGTCAGCGACGGCACGGCCGTCCTGGGCCTGGGCGACATCGGCCCCGAGGCCGCCATGCCCGTGATGGAGGGCAAGGCGATGCTCTTCAAGGAGTTCGCCGGGATCGACGCCTTCCCGATCTGCCTGAACACCAAGGATCCCGACGAGATCGTCGAGACGGTGGCGCGCATCGCACCCGGGTTCGGTGGCATCAACCTCGAGGACATCAGCGCCCCGCGGTGCTTCGAGGTCGAGGACCGGCTCAAGGAGATCCTCGACATCCCCGTCTTCCACGACGACCAGCACGGCACCGCCATCGTCGTCCTGGCGGCGCTGCTGAACGCCTGCAAGCTGACCGGCCGCGACCTGATGGACCTCAACGTCCTGGTCACCGGCCTCGGCGCGGCGGGCGTGGCCGTCACGAAGATCCTGGTCGAGGCGGGCGTGCGCAACATCATCGGCGCCGACTCCAAGGGTCTGCTGTCGACCGAGCGTGCCGACTACGTGGACGGGACGATGAACGCCACCAAGCGGTGGTATGCACAGATGTCCAACCCGCTGAAGCTCCAGGGGACCCCGGCCGACGCGATCGACGGCATGGACCTGTTCATCGGCCTCTCCGGCGCGCGCGTCATGCCGCCCGAGGCACTGGCCCGCATGAACAAGGACGCGATGGTCTTCGCGATGGCCAACCCCACGCCCGAGGTCACGCCCGAGGAGGCCGCGCCCTACGTGCGGATCATGGCCACGGGCCGCTCGGACTACCCCAACCAGATCAACAACGTGCTGGCCTTCCCCGGCATCTTCCGCGGCGTCCTCGACGTCCGGGCGCCGCAGATCACCGAGCCGATGAAGATGGCCGCCGCCCGTGCGATCGCCAAGATCGTGGGCGACAACGAACTGCGCGAGGACTACATCATCCCCTCGGCGTTCAACCGCGACGTGGCCCCCGCGGTCGCCGAGGCGGTCGCCGCCGAGGCCCGCGCCACCGGCCAGGACCACGGCGGCAACACCATCGGGTTCGCAGCCGTCGACACCGAGAGAATCCGCGGCGACGCCTGACCGCGAGGTCGGGGTACCGGAAACGGGATGTTCACGGCGCCCGGCCGCTCGCTGGTAGCGTCATATCCATGTCCTTGAGCCCGTCCCGCTCTGGAGCGCTGCTGGCCTGCATCGCGCTCGCCCTCACCGCCGGCGCCGCACCCGCCGCGCAGGCGAAGAAGCCGCCCAAGCCGCGCCTGCTGGCCTTCGACTCGTGCCGTGACCTGGTGCAGTACGGGCGTGCCGGGCTGGTGCGCACCGACGGCACGATCGGCGTGCCGATGCGGGCCGGCATCTCCCCCATGGTCATCGCGACGCCGTCGCTGGTCGGGGCCCCTGACGACAAGGCGGTGCCGCCGGCCGCGCCCGGCGTGGTCACCGCCCCCGTCAGCAGCGGCAGCGCCGAGACGGCCGCCGACGACTTCTCCCAGACCAACGTCCAGGAGGCCGGGATCGACGAGCCGGACGTCATCAAGACGGACGGCCGGTACGTCTACGCCGTCAGCGACAACACGCTGCGGATCGTCGACGTGCGGGGCGACGCGCCGCGCGTGGTCGGCACCCTCGGGCTGGAGGGCTACGGCCACCAGATCCTGCTGCGGGGCTCGCGGATCCTCGTCTCCGCCACCGAGGGCGCGGGCGGCGGGTACGCCGTCGATGCCGCCCCCGGGATGCCCGTTCCGCGCGTCGCCTTCCCCTCGTCCTACGACCCCAAGACCATCCTCACCGAGGTCGATGTCCGGGACCCCTCCGACCCCAAGGTGGCGCGCACGCTCACCGTCCGCGGCACGTTCGTCGACGCCCGGCTGCAGGGCGGCACCGTGCGGATCGTCATCGGGTCCTCGCCCGAGTCCCTCACCGTCCCCGAGGGCGGCACGCCCGACGACGCGGCCCGCACGGCCGGGCTGCGCACCTTCGTGCCCCGCACCGTGCTGCGCAGCCAGGTCAGCGGGCGGACGTTCCGCCGCGACCTGGCCGACTGCCGGCAGATCCGCCACCCGCGCTCCTTCTCCGGGGCCGGGCTGCTCACGGTGATGACCGTCGACCTGGACCGGGGCCTGTATTCGGTCGACCGCGACGCGGTGATGGCCGGCGCCCAGGTGGTCTACGGCTCGGCGACCAGCCTGTACGTGGCCAGCGAGAAGTACTCCCCGGCGCTGGAGGAGGGCAAGGACGTGCCCGACGGCGTGCGGACGGAGATCCACCGCTTCGACGCCTCCAAGGAGGGCGAGACGACCTACGCCGGCAGCGGCGACGTCCCCGGCTTCATCCTGGGCCAGTACGCGCTGTCGGAGCAGGATCGCGTGCTGCGCGTGGCCTCCACCGAACAGCCGCCGTGGTTCCCCGGCGTGAGCACCGCGCCCGCCTCACAGACCGAGACCGGCGTCTCCACGCTGGCGATCGGCAAGGACGGCCTGACCAAGCGGGCTCGCGTCGGTGGCCTGGGCAAGGGCGAGCGCGTCTACGCGGTGCGCTTCATCGGCGACACCGGCTACGTGGTGACGTTCCGCCAGGTCGACCCGCTCTACGTGCTGAATCTCGCCGACCCGGACGCCCCGAAGGTCGTGGGCGAGCTGAAGGTGGCGGGCTACTCGGCGTACCTGCATCCCGTCGGCGACTCGCTGCTGCTCGGCGTCGGCCAGGACGCCACCGAGACCGGCCGGCGGCTGGGCGCCCAGGTGTCCCTCTTCGACGTCTCCAAGCCCAGCGCTCCCTCGCGGGTCGCCCAGTACGCGCTGGGCGACGGGTCAAGCTCGGTGGAGTTCGACCCCCACGCCTTCCTGTTCTGGGCCAAGACGAGCCTGGCGGTGCTGCCGGTGAGCACCTACTCCGGCGACGCCTTCACCGGCGCGGTGGGGCTGCACGTCGCCCGGGACGCCATCACCAAGGTCGGCGTGATCGATCACCGCACCAGCGACGTGCCCTACGTCGGCGTGGACCGCACCCTGGTGGTCGGCGACAAGGTGGTCTCCCTCTCCTGGCGCGGCATAGGCACCAGCCGCCTGGACACGCTGGACGCAGTCGGCTTCGCCAGCTTCAAGTAGCGCGCCCGCCCGTCGGCTGCGACGAGTGGCGGGGGGGGGGGGCGACGCGAGGGCGGGGGGCCCCGGGGGGCGGGGGGGGGGCCGCGAGCGCGCCCGCCCGTCGGCTGCGACGAGTGGCGCCTCATCGTCGCCATGCGACGACGAGGCGCCACTCGTCGTGTGTCGGACGACGAGCCTGCCCCGGTACCCTCGGTCGATGAGCGCCGCGCCCGACGACGAGCCCGCCGAGGCCGGCAAGCTGCCCAGCGGGCGCATCGCCCGCACCGCGCGGGTCGGCTCCCTGGTCACCGGCCAGAGCCTGCGCTGGGCGGGGATGCGCACCGCCAACCGGGTGCGGTCGCCCGAGCGGGCCGAGGCCAAGCAGAACGAGCGCACCGGCGCCCTGGTGGGGCAGCTCGTCGAGCAGCTCGGGCAGATGCGCGGCGCGGCCATGAAGGTCGGCCAGATGCTCTCGATGATCGAGTTCGACGGCCTCCCCGAGGACCAGCAGGACGAGCTGCAGCGCAAGCTCGCCGCGCTGCGCGACGACGTGCCGCCGGTGCCCTTCTCCGACCTCGAGAAGCTCATGCGCAAGGAATTCGGCGGCCCCCTGGACCGGGTGTTCTCCTCGTTCGACGAGCGGGCGTTCGCCGCCGCCTCGATCGGCCAGGTCCACCGGGCCACGACGGTGGACGGCGACGACGTCGTGGTGAAGATCCAGTACCCCGGGGTCGCGGAGGCGGTGGAGACCGACCTGCGCAACGCCACCATGCTGCTGCCGCTCCTCAAGCGGATGGCGCCGGGCCTGGACGGCAAGGCGCTGGCCGGCGAGCTGCGCGAGCGGATCTCGGAGGAGCTGGACTACGAACTGGAGGCCCAGCACCACCGCCGCATCGAGCGGATCATGCGCGGCCACCCGTTCGTGCGGATCCCCCGCGTCCACACCGACCTGTCGACCCGGCGGGTCCTGGTGTCGGAGTACGTCGAGGGTGCGCGCTTCGAGGAGGTCCGCCGCGCCGACGAGGAGACCCGTGACCGCTACGGCGAGAGCGTCTTTCGCTTCTTCCTCGGCCTGCTCTACCGCGACGGCATCGCCCTGGGCGACCCGCACCCCGGCAACTACCTGCTGTGCGACGACGGCCGGGTCTGCTTCCTGGACTTCGGGCTGCTGCGCGACGTGGACCCCGCCCGCCTGGACGCCGAGCGCGCTGTGAACCGGGCCGTGCGCGACAAGGACGCCGCCGGGCTGAAGACGGCGATGATCCAGGGCGGCTATCTGCCCGCCGAACGCGCCGCGGCGGTCGATGCCGACTGGATCCTGCGGCTGATGCGCCGCGCCGTGGGCTGGTACGCCCGCCCCGGCTTCCGCCGCTTCTCGCCGGACAGCGCCGGTGAGCGCCACCCGGACCGCCCCCGTCCCGACGCCGCCCAGCGCGCCGCCGGCAAGGAGCAGGTCAACCAGTTCACGCTGCCGCCCGACGCGGTCCTCATCCGCCGCATGCACGGCATCGTCGCCGTCGTCATGGGCCAGCTGCGCGCCGGCGCGGACTGGGGCGCGATCGCCGCCGAGTACCTGCACGACGGCCCGCCCGCCACGGAGCTCGGCGAGGCGGAGGCCGCGTTCTTCGCCGGTGGCCGGCGGGCGGCCGCCCGCTGAACGTTCGGGTTCTCCCGGATGGAGAGCCCCGCCCGGTGTCGCACACTCCCTCCATGCGATTTCGCCTTGCCTCCCCCCTGCTGGCCGTCGCGGCCGCGGCCGGCTACCTGCTCCTGCTGCGCCGCCCGGTCCTGACCTGGGGGGCCACCGACGAGGAGGCGGCGGCCATGCTGCCCGGCGACGCGCTGCTCCCCGACCCCAGCGGCGTCTCCACCCGCGCGATCTGGATCGACGCGCCCGTGTCGGCTGTCTGGCCGTGGCCGGCGCAGATGGGCCCCTCCCCGCGCGGCGGCGCCTACACGTACGACTGGATCGAGAACCTCATGGGGCTGAACATGCACAGCGCCGACGAGGTGCTGGCCGAGTTCCAGCACCCCGAGGTCGGCGAGACGATCGCCTTCGGGACCAACGTGATGCGGGCCGACATCGTCGAGCCGGAGCGTGTGCTGGCCTGGCGCTCGCAGGACGGCAACTGGGTGTGGACGTTCATCCTGCGTGAGGAGGAGGGGCGCACACGCCTGGTCAGCCGCAACCGCTTCCGGCTCCCCTCCGCCGCGGCCCGGGTGGCCATGCTGCTCATGGAGCCGGGGTCGCTCGTGATGGAGCGCAAGATGCTCCTGGGCATCAAGGAGCGCGCCGAGCGCCTGGCGACCGCGACCGCGGCCGGCTAACCGGCCAGCGTCGACGTGAGCGCCTCGCCCAGGTCCGGGTGGGCGAAGGTGAAGCCGGCCTCCAGGGCGCGGTCGGGCGTGGCGCGCTGGCCGGTGAGCACGAGCTGGGCCATCTCGCCGTAGAGCAGCTTGATGGCGAACGCGGGCACCGGCGAGACGGCCGGGCGGTGCAGGGCATGGCCGAGCGCCTTGGAGAACTCCTTGTTGGTGACGGGCACCGGCGCCGCGGCGTTGTAGGGCCCCGACCAGGATGCGTCGTCGAGGGCGGCGAGATACAGCCCGACGGTGTCGTCGGCGTGGATCCACGGCATGTACTGGCCGCCGCCGGCGACGGGACCGCCGACGCCGAGCTTGAACGGGGTGAGCATCGTCTTCAGGGCGCCGCCATCGGCGTCGAGCACGATGCCGGTGCGCAGCAGCACGACGCGCAGGCCCAGGTCCCGCGCCTTGAGCGCCTCGTTCTCCCAGCGCACGCACACGTCAGCGAGGAAGTCGTCGCCCGGCGGGGTGCTCTCGGGGACCGGGTCGTCGCCGCGGGGGCCGTAGTAGCCGACGGCGGAGGCGCTGACCAGCGCGCCGGGACGCTCGGCCGCGTCCAGGGCGGCGATGCCGGCCACGAGGTTGCGGGTGCCCGTCTCGCGCGAGACGAGGATCGCCTTCTTGTGCTCATCGGTCCACTTCTCGCTCACCGGCGCTCCGGCGAGGTGGACCACGGCGTCGACGCCGGCGAAGGCGGCGGCCGGCGCGGGCTCCCGCTCCGGATTCCACGTGTGGGCCTCCACCCCGAGCGCCCGCTGGGCGGCAAGCGCGTCGCGGGAGAGCACGACGACATCATCGCCGCGGTCGCGCAGGGCGCGGACGAGGCGGGAGCCGACGAGGCCGGTGGCCCCGGTGAGGAGGATCTTCATGGCGGTGGGGTCCTTGATCGAAACAGGGAGAACAGTTCTACCGGAGTACGAGCACGACTCCCCTATGGCTCAGCACCCGGCGCGACGATCGGCGCCAGCCGATCTCGCCCGCCATCATGCTGTGCAATGGCCGCCAGGCCATTGCCTCAGCTTGATGGCGCGATGACCCGGTCGAAGACGAGCGTGCCGTTCTCCACCCGCATCCCGCCGTACTGGTTCAGCGTCGTGTCGCCGCGGCGGTCGATCGAGTACGTGCCCAGGACCGAGTCGCGGTCGCTGAGCTTGAAGAACTCGTCGACGACGGCCGAGCGGTCGTTGCCCTTGACGCCGGCGTTCTTGATGGCCTGCAGCGTGGCGGCCATCGCCTCGTAGCCGAAGATCGCGTCCGGGCCGGGCTCCTCGCCGTAGGCCTTGCGATAGTCGGCGAAGAACTTCTGGGCCGCAGCCGGGTACTTGTCCGGAGCCAGGGCCGGCGTGGTGAAGTAGGTCTGGTCCCCGGCGGCGCCGATGGCGGACACGAAGCCCGGCGTGGCGAGCTTGGCGGGGCCGAAGAGCTTCACGTCGGGGTTGGCCTTGTGCACGTCGCGCCACAGCTGCACCGCGTTGTCGCCCGCGGAACCGCCGAAGAACATGCAGTCCGCGCCGGAGCCCTTGATCTTCGCGGCCAGCGAGCGGTAGTCGCTGTCGTCCGGGTCGATCTGGTCGTTGCCGGCCACCGAGATGTCGGAGCGTGCGATGTCCACCGCGACCGCGTCGGCGATCCCGCTGCCGTACACGTCCTCGCCGTGGACGATGTAGGTCGAGGTGCAGCCCTCATCCGTCTGGTAGGCGGCCTGGGCGATCCCCTGGATGTGGTCGGCCGGGATGACGCGCCCATACGTGCGCCGGCCCGACGGGTAGTACTTGTCGGGCTCGCCCGGCTCGGCGTTCTCGGTACGGGTGAGGCCGACGTAGGTGTTGGAGGGCGACACCTGCAGGATGTCGGCCTGGTTGAGGATCGGGATGGATATCGCGGAGGAGCGGTCCTCCAGATCCCCGAGGTAGGCGATCGTGGAGCGGTCCTGCAGCGCGCGACGGGCGTTGTCGCCGACCGCGCCGGGATCGTTGACACCGGGCGTCTTCTGGCTGTCGAGGCTGACGTACTTGACCGTGTAGTCGCCGGCCTTGCCGCCCGCCTGGGCCAGCGCGAGCTTCTCCCCGTTGACGATGGAGCGTGCCCGCTGCGACTGGCCGTCGGTGCCGCGCAGGGGCATCGAGGAGTAGATCGACAGCGTGTCGCTGCCGGTGGAGGTGGCCTTCGTGTCGCTGTCGGAGCCGCACGCCGCGACACCGACCGCCAGCGTGGCGGCGACGAGGGCACAGGACAGGGTGCGCAGCGTCACGATGAGGCTGCTCGGGCGACGTACGGACAAGCGGGCGAAGCTACCACAGCCCCGGCCGCTCCGATCCACCCGGGCGTCAGTCCTTCTGGTGGTTGCCCGGCAGGAAGGGCGCGACGAGGTAGTGCCCCGCGGCGAGGATCATGATGAGCACGGCCACGAGGAACGCGTCGAACGGCTTGGAGCCGATGGCCCACAGGACGAGCCACGTGCAGCCGGCGAGAGCGGTGTAGAAAGCGAGTGCCATACGGGCCGGGATGTTATTCGATACGGGGGCGGATGGCGCGCTCGCCGGGTGGCGCTCAGGCGCGTACGCCGGCGGCCAGCGCGTCGACGATCGACCGGACGCCCGGTACCGGGTCGTCGCTCTCGCCCGCGGCCCGCACCAGCCGGCTGCCGACGATGACGCCGTCCGCCCCGGCGGCGGCCGCGGCGGCCGCCTGTTCGGGGGTGGAGATCCCGAAGCCCAGCGCCACCGGCACGTCCGTGTGCGCCTTGACCCGGCCGAGGATCTCGGCGAGGTGGTCGTTGGTGCCGGTGCGCTCGCCGGTCGTGCCCACCACCGAGACGGTGTACACGAAGCCGCGGGCCCGGGCCCCGATGGCCGTCAGCCGCTCGTCCGGGGTGGTGGGCGCCACCAGCGGCACGAGCGCGACGCCCACCGCGTCGCAGGCCGCCAGCACCGCCGGGGCCTCCTCCAACGGCAGGTCGGGCACGATCAGGCCGCTGATCCGGTGCTCGGCCAGCGTCGCCGCGAACGCCTCGACCCCGCGGGCCAGCACGAGGTTGGCGTAACACATGAGCACGACCGGTAGGTGGTCCGCGAGGGCCTGGCCCAGGTCCAGGACACCCTCGACCGTCGCACCGGCGGCCAGCGCCGCGCTCCCGGCGGCCTGCACCACGGGCCCGTCGGCCAGCGGGTCCGAGAACGGGACGCCGAGCTCGACGAGATCGGCGCCGCCGTCGGCGTAGGCCTCGCCGATGGCCTGGGAGACGGCCAGGTCCGGGTAGCCGCCCATGAGGTAGGGCATGAAGGCCGCGCGCCCCTCGGCCTTGGCGGCGGCGAAGACCGCCGCGATGCGCTCGACGCCGGTCACGGGAGCTGGGCGAGCTTGGCCAGCACCTCGGCCAGGTCCTTGTCGCCACGACCGGAGCAGTTGACGAGGTCGACCGTGTCGGAGGGCTGCAGCGCGACGTGGAAGGCGTGGGCGGTCTCCAGGGCGGGGATGATGCCCTCCAGCCGCGCGACGGTGCGGAACGCCTCCAGCGCCTCCGTGTCGGTGGCGCCGACGTAGGTGGCGCGGCCGGTGTCGCGCAGCCACGCGTGCTCGGGGCCGGTGCCCGGGTAGTCGAGCCCGGCGGAGATCGAGTGGGCCTCGCCGATCTGCCCCTCGGTGTCCTGCATGATCGCGCTGAGGGAGCCGTGCAGCACGCCGGCGCGGTAGCCCATGGTGAGGGGCGCGCCGTGGCGGTCGGTGTCCAGCCCCTCCCCCGCCGCCTCGACGCCGACCAGGGCCACGCCCGGATCGTCCATGAAGGCGGCGAAGATGCCGATCGCGTTGGAGCCGCCGCCGACGCAGGCGAGCACCCGGTCGGGCAACGCGCCGGTGCGCTCGAGCATCTGGGCGCGGGCCTCATCGCCGATGACCCGCTGCAGCTCCCGGACGATCGCCGGGTACGGCGCCGGGCCGACCACGGAGCCGATGATGTAGTGGGTGGTGGCGACGTTGGTGACCCAGTCGCGGATCGCCTCGGAGGTCGCCTCCTTGAGCGTGCGCGTTCCGGCGGTGACCGGCACGACGGTGGCGCCCAGGAGCTCCATCCGCTGCACGTTGGGCTTCTGGCGGCGGATGTCCTCCTCCCCCATGTAGACCACGCACTCCAGGTCCAGCAGCGCGCAGACCGTGGCCGCGGCGGTGCCGTGCGAGCCCGCGCCGGTCTCGGCGATCATGCGCTTCTTGCCCATGCGCATCGCCAGCAGGGCCTGCCCCAGGGCGTTGTTGAGCTTGTGGGAGCCGGTGTGGTTGAGGTCCTCGCGCTTGAGCCAGATCTCGTGGCCGGCCAGCTCGCTGAGGCGCTCGGCCAGGAAGATCGGGGTCGCGCGGCCACCGTAGTCGCGCAGCAGCCCGTTCAGCTCCTCGCGGTAGCCCGGGTCGTCGCGGTTGGCCACCCACGCGGCCTCCAGCTCGCCCAGGGCGGGCATGAGCGTCTCGGGGACGTACTGGCCGCCGTAGGGGCCGAAGCGGTGCGGGACGCCCGCCTCGGAGGTGGGCGTGCTCACGACGCCTCTCCGGCCGGGGGGCCGGGGACCTTGACGGGGGCGCGGGCGCCCAGGTCGGCGGCGGGCGCCGGCGCGAGCGCCGGATCGTCGTCGTCCTCCTCCGGGGGCACGGTGGCACGGACGGCCTCGGCGAAGGCGATGAGCTTGGCCGGGTCCTTGACGCCGGGCGAGGACTCGGTGCCGCTGGCGGTGTCCACCGCGTACGGGGCGACGGCCGCGATGCCGTCCGCGACGTTCCCGGGCGTCAGCCCGCCGCTGAGGATGAGGGGGATCGAGCGCGTCAGGCGCCGCTCGGCCAGGCCCCAGTCGAACGTCTCTCCCGTGCCGCCGCGCTGGCCGGGCCGGTAGGTGTCGAGCAGGTGGAAATCGGTGTGGTAGCGGTCCAGGTCCAGCATGTCGGCGTTGGAGCGCACGCGGGCGGCCTTGATGACGCGGGCGCCGGTGCGCCGGCGCGCCTCGTCGCAGAACGAGGGGCCCTCGTCCCCGTGCAGCTGGACCATCGTGAGCCCGACGCCGTCGACCACCGCGGCCACCTCGTCGAGGGTGGCGTTGACGAACACGCCGCACACCTCGACGGTGCGCCGCAACTGGGCGGCGATGCGCTCGGCCTCGGGGAGCGGGCACTGGCGCGATGAGCCGTCCCACAGGACCATGCCGATCGCCCAGGCGCCCGCGTCGACCGCGCGCTGCGCGTCGTCGAGGTTGGTGATGCCACAGAACTTGATGCGGGGCGGGGTGCGGGCCACTCCCCACATCGTAGGGGTCGGCCTGCGCAGGGGCCCGGCTCAGCCGGGGATGGCGGTGTCCGGGCGGTCGGCGAGCGTCACGCGCAGGTCGCGCTTGTGGCCGTCGCGCACCACGGTCACGGTGATCGTCTCGCCCGGCTTGTGGGCGCTGACCGCCGTCACCACCGCGGAGGCGCTCTTCGTCGGGTCGCCGTCCACCGCGACGATCACGTCGCCGCCCTTGGCGAGGCCGAGCGTGGCCCCGGCCGTGCTGACCCTGCCGGCCACGATGCCCGCCTTGGCCGCCGGGCTGCCCGGCGCGACGGTCTGCACCAGCGCTCCGTCGAGCAGCGGCTGCTTGAGCTGCTTGAGGGCCGACCGGGCCGAGATGGTGGTGACCCCGAGGAAGGCGCGCTTGATCGACCCGTCGGCCTTGAGCCGGGGCACGAGCCGGGTCGCGGTCTGGATGGGCACGGCGAAGCCGATGCCGACGTTGCCGCCGGTGGTCCCGGCGGCGCCGCTGCCGCCGGCGGTCTCGATCTGCGAGTTGATGCCGATGACCTCGCCGGCCGCGTTGATGAGCGGGCCGCCCGAGTTGCCGGGGTTGAGCGCCGCGTCTGTCTGGATCACGTTGTCGATCGCGAAGCCGTTGGGCGCCTTGATGCGCCGCTGCAGCGCGGAGATGACGCCGGTGGTGAGGGTGCGATCGAGGCCGAACGGGTTGCCGATCGCCACCGTCGGGTCCCCGACGGAGATGCCCTTGCCGGTGCCGAGCCGCAGCGGCCGCAGGTCCAGGCCCTTGGGGTCGACCTTGAGGAGGGCGACGTCGGTGGAGGTGTCGCGGCCCACGATGCGCGCGCTCGCCGTCTTCTTGTCGGAGAACTGCACGGTGGTCCTGGTCGCGCCCTCGACGACGTGGGCGTTGGTGAGGATGTAGCCGTCCTCGTCGATCACGAACCCGGAGCCGGTGGCGGTGCCCTTGCGGTCCTGCTGCTCACCGAAGCCGAGGGGGTTCTGCCCCTTCTGCACGACGTCGGCGGCGATGAAGACCACCCCGGGGGCGTCGCGCTTGTAGATCTCCTTGGCGGTCAGCGCGACGGGGGCGCCGTCCGCGGTGGCGTCGCCGGACGCGCCGCCGAGCGGCGCCTGCTGCACGACGGTGCGCGTGGTCGTCGTCCCGCCGACGTCCAGGACCGCCACCAGCAGCGCGACGACGAGCCCGCCGACGAGGGCCGACAGCAGACTGGTGGTGATGATGGCCTTGGTGCTCTTCATGTGCGCACAGCCTCGCCGTCGCGCCTGAACGGACGATCAAGCGATGACGAAGCGGACCTAAAAGCCGTCGGAGCCCGACAGGGCACGGCAGGCGGTCTCGGGGTCCTCGGCGCGCATCAGCATCTCGCCGACCAGGACGGCGTCCACACCGACGCGCTCGAGCTCGTCGAGCTGCTCGCGATGGTGCAGGCCCGACTCGCTGATGACCGCCTTGCCGGCCGGCACGTCGGTGAGCAGCTCGTAGGTGCGGGCCACGTCGACGGTGAAGTCCGCGAGGTTGCGGTTGTTGATGCCGCTCACGTCGGCGTCGACGACCTCCAGGGC
>CAZXNX010000032.1:0-7282 GCA_964642225.1 uncultured Solirubrobacteraceae bacterium
GTGACGCGCTCTTCCATGCTCCGAGGCTACAGATACGGCCTCCCGCTGACACGGGAATTCGCGGCCCGGCGGCTACCTCTGTGGCGCCACCGCTGCGGCGCCGGGAGCCCCGCGGCGCACGGCCTCGGCCGCCGCCCGGTCGATCCCGCCGTGCTCCAGGGCGGCCAGGGACGACTCGCCGCTCCACACCGGGCGCCCGCGGCGGCGCACCACGACGTGCATGTGCCCGCCGAGGTGCTCGAGTGCCCCGGCGACGTTGCGCCGCTCGGCCGGGAGCGGCACGGGCAGCAGGTGGGCGGCCGACAGCGGCGCGGCACCGGTGATCTCCACGTCCCAGCCGTAGCCGCGGCCCCGCAGCTCCCAGCGGTCGTCGTGCACGGACGCCGAGACGGGGGAGAGGACGGGGTTGCCCAGCCGCAGCACCTGACCGTCGGGCAGCCGCACCACCACGGCGGTCACCTCGGTCTTCAGCGGGCCGGCGGTGACGACGCCGCCCGCGAAGGCCACGCACACCTGCGGGTCGTCGGGGAAGCCGTGCGCCTGGCCCCACCACCACGCCTCGGGGAAGCCGCCCTTGCCCCAGTTCTTCTCCGCGTAGACCGCGGCGCCGTCCAGCGACCAGGTCTCGTCGCCGAGCACGGCGGTCCCGTGGGCGGTGCCGCCGAGCAGCCACGGGTGCCAGTACTGGTTCAGCGCGGGCACGGCCTGGAAGTAGCTGGAGCCGCCGAGCGAGCGCTTGGGCCACGGGATCGGGTCGGTGATCCGCACGTCCAGCCGGGCCTGCGGTCCCAGGTCGACCCGCACGGAGCCACTGTCACCCCGGAAGGCCGCGCCGGCGCCCGCGCCGAACCCGGCCTCCTCGGCGTGGCCCTCGGGGTGCTCGACCGCCACGAGGAAGCCGTTGGGGTGGGAGCCCAGCCCCAGGGTCGACCAGTGCGCCCCGGTCGTGTCGCGGTTGACGCCGATGAGGGCGATGAGCACGCGGCCGGTGGCCACGTCGGTGAAGCGCCAGAAGTACCCCTCCATCGCCACGCCGTGGGCGGGGAGCGGGTCGCCGAACGGCAGGTCGGCGCCGGAGGCGCGGTAACGGTTCAGGAGGGAGGCCACCCCAGGAGTATCCCGACCGGCCGGCTCCGGCCCGCGGGACTACCGGGCGACGGTGACGCCGACGAGCTTGGGGAACTCGACGGTGACCGTCACGTAGCGCTCCCAGTCCTCGAAGCCCTGGCGGCGCAGGTACGTCGCCAGCACGGGCGCGGCGGCCAGCGCGTTGGCGTGCTCGAAGGTGAGCGTCGCGGTCGTCTTGCTCGTGCGCTTGACGGTCACGAACCGCTCGATGTCGGACATGATGGCCTCGGCCTTCCTGCCGGGCTTGATGATCGTGAGCTCTGCGGTGGTCGCCATCGGCGCGGACCCTACAGAAACGACCGCGTCCTGTGAAGCGGTGCGCTGTTTCCGGTGTGCGGGAAGAGCAGGGGGAGGAGGGCGCCGCGGGCCGTGCGCGATAGCGTGGCGCCCGTGGGACGACGATCACGCACACGCGAGCGCACGGACGGGGCGAGCGCTCCGGCGAAGGCGCCCAAGCGGGCGGCCCCGGCGCCGGCCGCCACCGGCCGTCGCACCCCGGCCGGCGACACGACGCGCCGCACCCTGGGCATCTACACCGCGGGGGCCGCCGTCCTGGCGATCCTCGTGCTCATGGGGATCGCCCTGCTGGCCGGCCGTCTCGGCTCGTTCATCGTCGTGGCCTACGCGGCGATCGGCTCCGGCCTGCTGTACCTGTGGGCCAGCAGCCGGCTGGCCGGCCGCACCCTGGGGGACGACGACCGGGTGCTGCAGACGGTCGCCGGTGGCGTCCTCATCATGGCCGTCGGCTTCGCCGTGGTGTCGGCGATCGTCGGCGCCGTCGCCTGACGCACGAGTCCCGGGCGGGCACTACGCTCGCGCGATGCGCTCGCGTCTCGCCGCCCCGCTCACCCTCGCCGCCGTCGCCCTGGCCCTCACCGGCGCCGCCACTGCGTCGGCCGCCAAGGTCACCGTCACCGGGGGCCGCTGGGCGGTCGCGGCCGAGCGCGAGACCCCGCTGCGCTACTTCCAGGGGCTGACCCACACCGCCGCCGAGGACTTCCTGTTCGTCGGCGTGTTCCGCGGCGGGTACCGCACCGACGGCGCCCTGCGGGAGCTCGCCGGCAACGACAACCTCATCCCTGCCGCGGTGGAGGGGGCGGTCGGCTTCAACCACATCGGTGACCCGACGTTCGACCGCTCGTCCGGTGGCCGACTGCTCGTGCCGCTGGAGTGCTACATCCCGGGCACCGCGAACGGGGGCAACACCTGCGGGATGGGCGGCATCGGCGTGGTCGACCCGCAGACGCTCGCCTGGAGGTACTGGGTGCGCCTGGACCCGGCCGACATCCCCAAGGCGATGTGGGCCGAGGTGTCCCCGGACGGCAGGAGGCTGTGGACCTCCTCCGGTGACGACCTGCTCGCCTACGACGTCGCCGACGTCAGCCCCGCCAACGCCGCGACCGACGCGAGCTCCGCGCCGATCAGCCCGGCCGTGCGCCTCAAGAACGCGGTGCCGGCCAGCGGCGTCACCGGCGCGGTGTTCGACGGCGGCCGACTGCTGCTGGCGGGGGAGGCCGACAAGGTGCTCCAGATCGCCTCGGTCGACGTGCGCACCGGCAAGGGCCGTGTGGAGCTCACCGCTCCCGGCCTGCAAGCCGAGCCGGAGGGCCTCGACGTGCTCGACAACGGCGGCGGCGAGCTGCACTGGCTGCTGTCGCCCTTCGGCGACAACGGCGACCCCACCTACGGCGCCGGTCACAGCGAACTGCTCACGCTCATCCCGACCTCGGGCCTCGTGGCCGAGCCGGCGGCACGCCCCCGGACGATCAGGGCGGGCCGGCGCACGAAGGTCGTCGTGGCCGTCAGCCAGATCTACGCCTCCCACCCGCACCCGGTGAATGGCGCGACGGTGAAGGTGGCGGGCGCGTCGGCGAAGACGAACGCCCGCGGCCAGGCGACCCTGAAGGTCACCGCCCGCCGGCGCGGGACGCTCAAGGTCACCGCCTCCGCGACCGGCCTGAAGACCGGCCGCGGGACGATCACCGTGAAGTAGCGGCTACGACGCGAAGGCGTTGGCGTCCCACTTGACCTGCTGCACGAGCGACTGGCTGCCCGAGTTGCCCTTGACCGTGTCGATGGTCCCGGTGACGTGGGTCTCGGTCTGCCAGGCGCCCTTGATGGTCACGTTGCCCACCTTCCGGGTGAACGAGGCGTTGGTCACGGGGATCGTCCCGATCACGAGGCCGTCGAGCGTGAACTTCGTGACACCCTCCTCGATGCTGTAGGTGAAGCTGACCCTGCGGGCCGGCGACTCCTCGGTGCTCCCCATGTACGTGCCCTCGTGGATGAGGCTGGACGAGCCGAGCTTGCCCGTCGGCACGGTGGCCGTCGTGGTGGTGCTGGACGACCCGGAGTCGCCGCAGGCGGCGAGCAGCAGGGCGCAGAGCGCGGCGATGGACAGAGCGACAGCGGACGTGCGCATGATGGCTTCCCCCCGAGGAAACGTGGTGCCGCAGGACGCGGCGGGACGATGCGACGACCGTAGCCGCGCTTCCTTGGAAACACCTGAGAGCGCGGCCCCGCGGGACGGGTCGGCGAGCCGTCCGTCCCGCGAGCGCTCCCGCCGCTACTTCCTGCGTGACCCGGAGGCCGCGCTGGGGTCCGCGTCGCCCGGCTTGGGCTTCCTGCCCGTGCGCTGATCGATGACGGCGAAGCTCGCGTCCTCGATCACGTGGACGACGGTGCCGTCGGCCTTCTTCACATCGACCTCGTACGCCGCGGTTGACGCGGTCGGGGCGTTGGGGCAGGTGCGGGCGACGTAGGAGCCCTCCACCGTGCCGGGGACGGCGGCCAGGGCGGCGGCCTCCGCCTGCGTCTTGACGTCGCCGGTGAGCGCGGTGCGGGCGGGAGCGGCCTTGGCGCCGGCCGCGTCGCCACGCTTGTGGTGGCCGCCCTTCTTGGCGGACTTGGCCTTGGTCTTGAGCGCGGTCGTCGACGTGTCGGCGGCCACGGCGCTGCCCGCCAGGGCGAGCGACAGCGCGACGGCACCGAGTGCCGCGGGGATGCGGAGCATTGAGACGTTCTCCTTGTGGTCTCGGACACCGTCGTACACGGCGTCTCATCCACCACCACGCGCCGGCGCGACGGGTGTGAGGCCCGACCGGGGAGTCTTAGAGAACCCTCAGAGTTCAGGCCGCGGCGGGCAGGCGCACCCGCACCCGGGTGCCGCGGTCGGTGTCGGCCAGCCAGATGCGGCCGCCGTGCGCCTCCACGATGGCGCGGCTGATCGCCAGGCCCAGGCCCGTCCCGCCGTGCCGGCGTGAGGGATCGGTGCCCTGCACGAAGGGCTGGAACACCCGCTCGCGATCGTCGGGCGGGATGCCCTCGCCGGTGTCGGCGACCTCGATCTCCACCGCATCGCCCTTGACCTCGGTGGTGACCACGACGCTGCCGTCGGGCGGCGTGTGCCGGATCGCGTTGCGCAGCAGGTTGAGCAGCACGCGCTGGAGCTGCTCGGGGTTGGCGTGGGCGACACCGGCCTCCCCGCCCGGCGTGGCCGCCCGCAGCATGACGCCGCCGGCCTGCGCGTCCGGGCGCATCGCGTCGACCGTCTCCTCGACGAGGTCACCGAGCGGCACCCGCTCCATCCGCCACGTCAGCTCGCCGGCCTCCAGGCGCGACAGCTCGAAGAGGTCGTCGATGAGGGCGCCGAGCTGCCGCACGTGCACGCCGAGGCGCTGCAGGTACTCCTCGCGGGTCCGGGCGTCGACCACGTCGTCGCCGACGGCGTCGGCCAGCAGGCGCAGCGAGGTGATGGGGGTGCGCAGGTCATGGGAGATGGCCGCCACCAGCTCGCGCCGCGCGCGCTCCTCCGACGCCAGCTTGGCCTCCATCGCCCCGGCCGCCCGGGCCAGGTCGCGCAGCTCGTCGTGCCCGGCCGTGGTGAAGGGCACGTCGCGCGCGCCGTCGCCGACCGCGGTGAGCCCGTCGCGCACGATCTCCACGTCGCTGAGCATCCCGGAGGCCAGGCAGCGCCCGGCCCAGGCGCCGATGAGCCCGGCGTAGGCGACGAGCAGCACGGTGAAGAACGCGTCGTGGGCGCCGATCGACATGAACCACACGAACAGGCCCACCGCGAGCAGGAACTGCCCGACGATGACCAGGGCGATGACCACCGACTGCCGGCGCAGGGAGCCCAGCCGGGCGCGGCGGCGCACCAGCACCTCGGTGACCAGCGTGGTGAGCAGGCCGACCGGGAGGAGCACCTCGGCGGTCGCCCGGGCGGCGTCCCAGCCGTACACGGCGGCGGCCAGGCCGATCGCCACCGCGGCGGCGCCCACGGCGAGGGCCAGGCCGCGGGCCATCATGCGGCGAACCGGTAGCCGACGCCCCACACCGTCTCGATGTGGCGCGGGTGCTCGGGGTCGGGCTCGACCTTGGCCCGCAGGCGGCGCACGTGCACCGTCACCGTCGACGTGTCGGTGTAGAAGGCGTGGCCCCACACGCGCTCCATCAGCTCCTCGCGGCTGAAGGCGCGGCCGGGGTGGCGGGCCAGGAAGAGCAGCAGGTCGAACTCGCGCTGGGTGAGCGCCAGCTCCTCGCCGTCGCGGGTGGCGCGGCGGCCGGGGCCGTCGATGACCAGGCCGCCGGAGAACTCCAGCGGCGGCTCGTCGCCGGAGGGCGCCTCGACCCGGCGCAGCACGGCGTCCACCCGGGCCACGAGCTCGGCGGGGGAGAAGGGCTTGACGACGTAGTCGTCGGCGCCCAGCCGCAGGCCGACGATCCGGTCGGACTCCTCGCCGCGGGCGGTCAGCAGGATGATCGGCAGCCGGTGCTGGTCGGTGTCGCGCAGCCGGCGCATCACCTCCAGGCCGTCGATGCCCGGCAGCATGAGGTCCAGGACGACGAGGTCGGGTCGCTGCTCCTGCACCGCCGCCAGGGCCGACGGGCCGTCGAGTGCGGTGCGGGCCGCGTACCCCGCCACCTCCAGGTACCGCGAGACGACCTCGCCGATGGTCGGCTCGTCGTCGACGACCAGGACGTCGCCGCGCGTGTGGTGCGGATCGCTCACGGGGCCGATGCTCGCAGCCGCGCGGCCCGGGCGCGAGGCCCGGCGGCGCGGGTTCTCCGACTGTTCATCTTCGCCGGGCGGCGCCGGCGACGGTCAGTCCGTGGCCGGGTTGCGCGGGTTGTCGGGGTCCGGCGGCGGATCGACCTGGGTGATGACCCGGTTGGGGTCGGCGTTCTTCTCCGACTCCTTGACCATGACGAACACCACGGCGCCGACCGCGAAGGCGACCGACAGGATGACGATGGCGATCGCCGTCTTCACGAGAGGATGCGCACGATCAGCGCTTCTTCGACTTCTTGGGCTTGAACGCGCTCTCCAGCTGCTCCTGCTGGAAGCCGCCGAGGACCTGGCCGTCGGTGGCGAAGCGCAGCAGCGCGACCTTGAAGACCGTGGTGACGGTCATCTGCAGCAGCATCCCGACGGCGAGGATGATCACGCCGACGGCGATCAGCGCGACCCCGGCGGGCGCCGAGGACGCAAAGACGCTGTAGCCGGCGAACATGAGCAGCACGGCGGGCAGGAAGGCGACCAAGAAGATGAGCCCGATCGCGCCCGTGCCGACGACGCCCTCGCCCCAGTGGCCCTTGACCACCCCGACGGAGCGCTTCAGCGCCGCCTTCGGCGTGAGGCCCTCGAGCGCGATCACTGGGACGACGAAGAAGGTGGCGACGCTCCAGCCGACGTTGGCCAGGCCGCCGATGATCGAGCTGACGAGCGATCCGGCGACCTCCTCGAGGAGCGCCTGCAGGACGGCGATGAGGGTGCCCACGAAGAGCGAGACGCCCGACCAGGCCAGGATCAGGCCGAGCTTGCCGCGGGCCGCGGCGATGCCTTCGCCGACCGTCGTGTCATGGCCCTCCAGGGCGCGGGAGGCGCACGCCGCCAGCGCCACGGAGGAGAACACGCCGACCACGATGAGCAGGTAGAGCCCGGCGACGGCGAACGGGATGGCCGTCCACTCCGCGTCGCTGGCGGTGACCGCGCCGGCCCCGAGCGCGAAGAAGATCGCGATCGTGACGATCCCGGCGACGGCCGAGATGATCGGGAAGACGACGAGCGACCGGTCGTTGCGGACGATCGCCCAGCTCTCCTTCGTCAGTTGCCAGCCCCGCTTGAATTTCCCCATGGCGGGCCACGATAGAC
>CAZXNX010000032.1:7382-12897 GCA_964642225.1 uncultured Solirubrobacteraceae bacterium
CGCCACCGTGGCCGGCACCGTCGACCCGCAGGGCGCGGCCACCACCTACACCGTCGAGTACGGCACCACCGCGTCGTACGGGCTCACCACCACCGCCCGGGACGCCGGCGACGGCACCGGGCCAGTGGCGGTCTCCGTCCCGCTCACCGGCCTGACCTCCGACACCACCTACCACTACCGCGTGACCGCCACCAACGCCGCCGGGACCGTGCGCGGCGCCGACCGCACCCTGCGCACGGCGCAGGTCCCGCGCTCGCCCATCGTCACCTCCGGGGCGGCGCGCGAGGTCACCACCGGCTCGGCGATCCTCAGCGGCACCGTCGACCCCGGCGGCCTGCCCACGATCGTCTCCTTCGACTACGGCACGTCGACGAAGTACGGCTCCCAGACGCCGGTCGTGGTGCTGAGCGGCTTCGGCCGGCGCACCGTCCGGATCGCGGTGACGGGGCTGTCGCCCTACACGAAGCACTCCTACCGCCTCGTGGCCGGCAACACGAAGGGCACCGCCCGCGGGTCGGCCCGGACGTTGACCACCCAGCGGGCCCCGGCCAGCGTCGTCCTCACCAGGACGCCCTCCGCGGTCGGGTGGGGCGGGCTGGCGTCCGTCGTCGGCCGCGTGGACGGGGCCGGCGTCGGGAAGATCGGCGTGCGCGTGGAGCGCATGGACTTCCCGTTCACGGGGATGAGCACGAAGGACGGCACGGCCCTGGCGGACGGGACGTTCCTCGTCACCGTCGGCCCGCTGTGGGTCACCTCGCGGCTGCGGGTGGTGACGCGCTCCACCGTGGCGGCCGCCAGCCCGACCGTCACCGTGCACAACCGGCTGCGGGTCGGCCTGCGGGCCGTGCATCGCACGCGACGCGGGGTCACCTTCACCGGGACGCTCCAGCCGGGGCTGGCGAGCGCGACCGTGTCGCTGCAGCGGCGCAGCGCCGGCGGGGACCGCTGGGTGCGCGTCACGCGGCGCCAGGTCACCGTGCGCAACGTCTCCACCAGCACGTTCCGCGCCCGTGTGGCCCGCACCCGGCGCACGGCGACCTACCGCGCCGTGATCAGCCCGCACGACAACGGCGCCCACGCCAGCGGGACCACCCGCACGCTGCGGGTGGCGGGCCGCCCGCGCTGAGGCGACGCGCGCTGCACGCGACCTTGAGGGGAGCCACATGTGCGGCCGCTACCCTGGAGGGGTGCTTCGTTCCGCGCGCAACGCGGGGCTGGCTGCGCTGATCTGCGCGGGCGGCCTCGTCGTCACCGGCCTGCTCGCCCTGCTGTTCCCCATCGCCCAGGTGCGCGATCAGGCGACCCTGCAGGGATTCACGGAGCTGGACCGCCCGCGGCTGGCCCCGTGGCTGGACCAGGTCGCCCACCTGGCCGACCCCGTCCCGTACGCGCTGCTCGGCGCCGCCTGCGCGATCGTCGCGCTCGTGCGCGGCCGGCCCCACGTGGCGCTCGCGGTCCCCGTGATCCTCGTGGGTGCCGAGCTGACCACCCAGGCCCTCAAGCAGCTGCTGGCCCAGCCCCGCGTGGCCGACTGGCTCGGCGAGGCGCAGATCGCCGCGGCCTCCTGGCCCAGCGGCCACGCCACCGCGGCGATGGCCATCGCGCTGTGCGCCGTCCTCGTCGCGCCCGCCCGCTGGCGGCCGATCGTGGCGGCGGTCGGCGGCCTGTTCGCGATCGGCGTGGCCTACGCGATCCTGGCGCTGTCCTGGCACTTCCCGTCCGACATCGTCGGCGGCTACCTGTCGGCGCTGACGTGGACGCTGGGCGGCGTGGCCGTCCTGTGCTGGTGGGAGGAGCGGTCCCCGGTCGCGGTGCGGGACGACCCCGGGCCGACCCGGGCCGAGCGGCGGTTGCCGCTCGTGGTCGGCGGCCTCGTCCTCGCCGCCGCGCTGGCTGTCGCCTCGGTGGCGCCGCAGCGCGTCGCCGATTTCGCCACCGCCCACCCGACCTTCATGGTCGGCGCGGGCCTCATCGCCGCGATGGCCGTGGTCATCGCCCTGGGGTTCGCCCGGGCGCTCGGCTCTACGACCGGCTCGCCCCCGGCTGCCACAGCGGTTCGTCCGCACCGTTCGCCCCGCGGCTGAGGATGAACAGCAGGTCCGACAGCCTGTTGAGGTAGCGCACGACCTCCGGGTTGGCGCCCTCCACGTCCAGGGCGCGGCGCTCGGCGCGGCGGCAGACCGTGCGGCACACGTGCAGGTGCGCGGCCGCCGGCGTCCCGCCCGGCAGCACGAAGGACTTCAGCGGGGTCAGCGTCGCGTTGACCTCGTCGCAGCGCTCCTCCAGCCAGGTGATCTGCTCGGGCAGCACGCGGAGGCGATCGCGGTCGTCGCCGGCGGGCACGGACAGGTCGGCGCCGAGGTCGAACAGGTCGTTCTGGATGCGGCGCAGCCAGGCGTCGTAGGGCTCGGGCAGGCCGCCGACGGCGAGCGTGACGCCGAGCTGGGCGTTGAGCTCGTCGGTGGCGCCGTACGCCTCGATGCGCGGGTGCGTCTTGCGCACGCGGCTCATGTCGCCGAGGTGGGTCTCCCCGTCGTCGCCGAGCTTGGTGTAGATGCGGGTGAGATTGACGGTCACCGGGCCAACGATAGAGGCCGGGGTGGCGCTTCCGTAGGACGAGGCGCTACGCTCGTCGGGTTCAACGGTCGGTGGTGCAAGGGAAGTCCGGTGTGAATCCGGCGCGGACCCGCCACTGTGACCGGGGAAGCCCACCGCACGCGCTCACGAGCGCAGCCACTGGAGCCGACGAGGCTCCGGGAAGGCGCGGGAAGGGTGGTCCCGGGAGCCAGGAGACCTACCTCCGGCCGCTCACTCATACGCCCTCGTGGAAAGGGGTGGCCTCATGAAGCAGTTCCTGTCCGGGTCGCTATTGACGACCCTGGCCGTTCTCATCACCGCATCCGCTGCCCAGGCAGCGACGCTCAACGTGACCGTCCGGGTCGAAGGGGCCGGCGCCACCCTGCTGCCCACGACCCGCGTGGCCCTCGACACCACCGGCCCCGCCGTCGGGAGCTGCCCGGCCGACTCGGCCGGCGCCGCCCTGGACAAGGCCACGGCCGGCAACTGGGACAAGCAGGCGTTCACGTCCACGATCCTGGGGGAGACCCACGACTTCAGCGACAGCGACTACTGGGCCGAATGGGTCAACAACGGCTACGGCTCCGGGGTCTGCAACGACCTGCTGCACGACGGCGACGCCGTGCTGCTCATCGTCGATCGCACCCCGGCGCCCGACTACGCCTCGACCGCGTTCCCGCTGACCGTGGCGCTGCCGGCCACCGTGCAGCCCGGCGTGCCGTTCACGGCCACCGTCACGCAGTACGGCCCCGACGCCTCCTACGCCCCGCTCAGCAGCGTGCCCGCGCCGGCCGCCGGCGTGACCGTGGCGGGCGGCGGCGCCTCGGCGACCACCGACGCGCAGGGCCGCGCGACGCTCACCCTCACCGACCCCGGCCCGGTGCAGCTCAAGGCCAGCCAGACCACCACGCGCAGCGACGTCGCGACCACGTGCGTGACCACGGGCGACGACGGGTTCTGCGGCACGAGCAAGCCCGGCGACCCGCCGGTGACCACCGAGGACCCGCCGCCGGCGACCACCGCGCCGGACCGGCCCCTGGCCCGGCTCACGGGCATCCGCGAACAGAAGGCGTTCACGCCCGCCGCCGCGCCGCGCACGCTGAGCGGCACGGTGACCCCCGGCAAGGACGGCCTGCGCCGCGTGCAGTTGCGGCTGACGCGCAACGACCGCGGCCGGTGCTTCGCCTACAGCGCCAAGTACGAGAAGTGGCTGCGCGTGAAGCGGTGCAGCGCCGACCTGGGCCGCTGGTTCACCGTCGGGAAGAGCCCCGACTTCTCCTACCTGCTCCCCGGCGCCCTGACGCGCGGGCGGTACGTGCTGGACGTGCGCGCCGTCGACAACAAGTTCAACATCGACGCGGCGACGCAGCGCGGGGAGAACCGCGTCGTGTTCTACGTGAAGTAGCCCGACCAGAGGAATCGCCATGTCCCGTCTCCCGCTCATCGCCGCAGTCGCCGCCACCGGTCTCGTGATCGCGCTGGCCGGCTGCGGCCTTGGGTCGGGGGAGGGGACCAAGGGCGCCTCGCTCGACGTGACGCTGGACTTCGGCAGCCGGACGCTGCTGGACACCACCACGCCCAAGACCGACGGGCAGGACACCGTGATGCGGCTGCTGCAGCGCAACGCGAAGGTGACGACGCGCTACGGCGGCGGCTTCGTGCAGTCGATCAACGGCAAGACGGGCAGCACGGACGGCGACCCGCCGCAGGACTGGCTCTACTACGTCAACGGCATCGAGGCCGACAAGGGCGCCGCCGCCACGCAGGTGCACGACGGCGACAGCATCTGGTTCGACCGCCACGACTGGACGGCCACCCAGCGCATCCCGGCGGTCGTCGGCAGCTACCCCGAGCCGTTCCTGCACGGCAAGGACGGCAAGCGCCTGCCGGTGCTCATCGAGTGCGCCGACCTGCAGTCGGCGGCGTGCGACAAGGTGGTCAAGCAGCTTGCCGACCTCGGTGTGGTGTCGGCCCGCAACCGGATCCGCTCCTCGTTCGTGAAGGAGTCGCTGCGCGTCATCGTCGGCCCGTGGGTCGCGGTGCGCGACGAGATCATCGTGCGCCGCCTGGAGGAGGGCCCGGCAGCCAGCGGCGTCTACGCCAAGCCGAGCGCCGACGGCCGCACCATCTCCGTCCTGCGCCCCGACGGCAGCGGCGCCCGCACGCTCGGCGCCGGCTCCGGGCTCGTCGCGGCCACCGCGGCGACCGACGCCCAGGACCAGTTCCCGATCTGGGTCGTCACCGGCACCGATGACGCCGGGGTCCTGTCCGCGGCCGGAACGCTCGACGAGAGCACGCTGCACAACCGCTTCGCGCTGGCCGTCTCGGGCGGCCGCGGCGTCCACGTCCCCGACACCGACCCCGCGCCGTGATCTACCGCCGCCTGGCCACCCCGCTGCACGCCGTCCGCACGGCGGTCGGCTGCCTGTACTCGCTGGCCCTGTGCCTGGCGGCGATCGTCTCCGACAACCCCATCGTGCTGGCGGCCGTCGGCGTGGCGGTGGCCCTGGCCGCCGTGGGGGCGCATGTCGCCCCGCGGGTGGCCAACGCGGCGAAGTGGTCGCTCGTGCTGGCCATCCCGCTGGCCATGCTCAACCCGCTGTTCGTGCGCGACGGGCTCACCGTGCTGGCGCGTCTGGGCGAGCTGGGCCCGCTCGGGCAGGTCGACATCACGCTGGAGGGCGTCGCCTACGGGGCGGTCCTGGGGTTGCGCATCGTCGTCCTGGTGGCGGCCTCGTCCCTGTTTGCGCTCACCGTCGACCCCGACGGGCTGCTGCGCATGTTCCGCCGCGTCTCCTTCCGCTCGGCGCTCACCGCCGTGCTCGCCACGCGCCTGGTGCCGGTGCTCGCCGCCGACGGCCGCCGGCTTGCCGACGCCCAGAAGTGCCGCGCCGACGGCGGTGGCTCGCGGGTGGCTCTCGTGCGCGCCGTGGCCACC
>CAZXNX010000033.1:0-12872 GCA_964642225.1 uncultured Solirubrobacteraceae bacterium
GACTTCTTCTCCTTCGGGACCAACGACCTGACGCAGACGGGGCTGGGCTTCTCCCGCGACGACATCGAGGGCAAGATCCTCGCCCGCTACATCGACCGCAAGATCCTGGACCGCTCGCCCTTCGAGACGATCGACGCGCCCGGCGTGGGGCAGATGCTGCGCATGGGGGCCTGGCTGGGCCGCACGACCAAGCCCGACCTCAAGCTCGGCGTGTGCGGCGAGCACGGCGGCGACCCCGACTCGATCGCCTTCTTCCACGAGTCCGGCATCGACTACGTCTCCTGCTCCCCCTACCGGGTGCCGATCGCCCGGGTCGCTGCGGCACAGGCCCAGCTGGCCAGTCCACGATGATGCGCGACGGGCCAGTGCCGAGCGCACAGGCCCAGCTGCATTCACCCCGGTAGCGCTCGTGGGCGCGGGCCGCGCGCCCGCGCCGTGCGAGAATCGCTCCCATGGACATGGACGGAGCGCCGGGACCGGTCGCCGCGCAGTTCGCCGCCCGGCGCATCGCCTGGGAGGAGCAGGCGCTCGCGCCCGGCGCGGCGCGCTCCTACCCGGCCGACCGCGTGCTGGCCGAGGACGACTGCGCGCTGCGCACCCCGCTGCAGCGCGACCGCGACCGCATCGTCCACTGCAAGGCGTTCCGGCGGCTCAAGCACAAGACCCAGGTGTTCGTGGCGCCCGAGGGCGACCACTACCGCACCCGCCTGACCCACACGCTGGAGGTCACCCAGATCGCCCGCACCGTGGCCCGGGCGCTGTCCCTCAACGAGGACCTCACCGAGGCGATCGGGCTGGGCCACGACCTCGGCCACCCGCCCTTCGGCCACATCGGCGAGGCCGTCCTGGACCGCTGCCTGGCCGAGCGGTTCGGCACCGGCTTCCGCCACTACGAGCAGTCGCTGCGCGTGGTCGACGTCCTGGAGCGCGACGGGCGCGGGCTGAACCTGGGCGCCGACGTGCGCGACGGCATCGCCCGCCACTCGGGCCGCGCGCCGCTGCCCCGCACCCTCGAGGGCCGCATCGTCCGGTTGGTGGACCGCGTCGCCTACCTCAACCACGACATCGACGACGCGCTGCGCGCCGGCGTCCTGGATCCCGAGCTGCTGCCCGAGGGTCCGCTGGCGGTGCTGGGGGAGACCGGGTCGGCCCGCATCGACATGCTCGTGCACGACCTCGTCGAGCACTCCGAACAGGCCGGCGACATCGAGCAGGGCCTCCAGGCCGGTGCCGCGATGGCCGAGCTGCGCGACTTCATGTTCGCCGAGGTCTACCTCGGGCCGGCGGCACGGGCCGAGCACGCCAAGATCGACACGGTCGTGGGCACGCTCTTCCGCCACTACGCCGACCACCCGGAGGAGCTGCCCGACGGCGGCGGGGCGCCGGGCGCGGACATGGCCCAGCGCGTCACCGACTACGTTTCCGGCATGACCGACCGGTACTGCATCCGCGTGTTCGAGGACCTGTCGGTCCCGGACGCATTCGCGCTCTAAATGCCCCGGTACGCCGACGACGCCAAGGAGCAGGTTCGCGACGCCGTCGACTTCGCCGACCTCGTGGGCTCGCGGGTCGAGCTGCAGCGCTCCGGTGTCAACCAGCTCAAGGGACTGTGCCCGTTCCACGACGAGCGCACCCCGTCCTTCGGTATCAACCCCGTCGACAAGGTCTACTACTGCTTCGGCTGCGGCGAGGGCGGCGACCTGTTCGAGTTCGTGATGAAGACCGAGGGGATGGACTTCAAGGCCGCGCTCGAGTACCTGGCCGACCGCTACAACGTCACCCTGGAGGTGCTGGACGAGGATCCCCGCGCGGCCGAGCGCCGCCGTCAGCGCGAGCGCCTGTACGAGCTCCTGGAACGCACGACGCAGTACTACGAGCGGTACCTGTGGGAGTCCCAGGAGGCCGGCCCGGCGCGCGACTACCTGGCCGAGCGGGGGCTGGGGGAGGAGGTCCTGCGCACCTACCGGGTCGGCTACGCCCCGAGCGCGTGGGACAAGGTCCTGCTCGTGACCCGTCGTGCCGGCTTCAGCCAGGACGAGCTGATCGCGGCGGGGCTCGTCATCCGTTCGGAGCGCAGCAAGGGGCGGGTGTACGACCGGTTCCGCCGGCGGATCATCTTCCCGCTGGCCGACATGCGCGGCAGGGTCGTCGGCTTCGGCGCCCGCGCCATGGCCACCGACGAGCACGGCGGTGCGAAGTACATCAACTCGCCCGAGAGCGACATCTTCCACAAGGGCCGGATCCTCTACGGCGCCCACCTGGCACGGCACGCCGCCGCCAAGGCCGCGTCGGTGATCGTCACCGAGGGATACACCGACGTCATCGCCCTGCACCAGGCGGGCCTGGCCAACGCCATCTGCATCATGGGCACGTCGCTGACCGAGGACCAGGTGAAGGAGCTCGTGCGGCTGGCGCCCCGCAGCGTCCTGGCCCTGGACGCCGACAACGCCGGTCAGGAGGCGATGCTCCGCGCGGCCAAGGTGGCCGAGGGGCGCAAGCTCGAGCTGCGGGTGGCCCAGCTCCCGCCGGGCCGCGACCCGGCCGAGCTGGTGCAGCAGGAGGGAGCGGAGGCGGTCAACGGGCTGGTCGCCGCCAGCGTCCCGTTCGTGCGCTTCCGGATCGATCGCATCCTGGACCTGGGGGACCTCGACGACGCCGAGGGCCAGGACCGCGTGATCGCCCAGGTACGACCGATCCTCTCGGCGATGGCGCCCAGCGTCCTGCGCGAGGATCTGGCCGGCCGGGTGTCCCAGCGACTCGGGTTGTCACCGACCGTGGCGGCCACGCTCGTTGTCCCGGACCCTTCGGCGCCGGCGGAGCCGGTCGTCGCCCCCGCGGGGGCCCGCACGGGGGCCGTGCCCGACCGGGGACCCGAACCGCCCGAGGCGCACTGGGAGCCCGAGGAGGACGAGTGGGGGGACCCCGGGCCGGGCGGCCCGCCGCCACCGGCGCGCACGGGCCGCGAGGAGCGGATGGAGCAGATGTTCCTCACGCTGTGCATCGCGATGCCCGCCGAGGGCGCCGAGCTGCTCGGCCGGCTGGACCCGGAGCAGCATCTCGTCTCGCCCCTGATGCGGCGGGCGGCGGTGCACCTGCGCGATCATCCCGACGCACCCACCGCGGACCTGCCGGCCGACGATCCGCAGCTCACGGCGCTGGTGCAGCAACTCGCGGTGCGGGCCGGCCAGTCGAGCTCGTCGCGCTCCGCCCTGCAGGTCGAGTGGCTGCAGCTGGAGATGGGCCGCGTGGACCGCGCCATCGACGAGGCCCGCATCGCCGGCCAGGGCGACGTCGGCGCCCTCGCGGCCGAGCGGGGAAGACTGCGGGCCGAGCTGGAGACCGCCATGGTCCACGCCGTCGAGACCGACACCGGAGCCGCTTCCTGAGCGGGATTCCGTCCGGTATGCGAACTAGTGTTCGTATGGTCATGGAGCGGGAAGAACTGCAGATGATGCTCGAGGCGGGCATGTCCCTGGCCGCCATCGGCCGCGAGACCGGCCGCCACCCGTCAACGGTCAGCTACTGGGTGGCCAAGCATGGCCTGTCGCTGTCGGAGTCCGCCCGCCACGCGCCACGTGGAGTGATTCCCGAAGATGTCCTGCGGCGGCTCGTCGCGGAAGGCAAGTCAACGCGAGAGATCGCATCGGTGGTCGACAGGAGCCAGGCCACCGTTCGCTATCGACTTCGACGTCTGGGAATGGCCACGGTCCCTCGCGCGGCGGGGGCTGCGCCGCGGTACCAGGTCTTCGAGGGAACCTGTCCGCGACACGGCCAAACGCGGATGACCATGCGGAAGGGCACCCAGCTCTGCTTGCGGTGCCGTTCAGAATCGGTTGCATCGTGGCGGCGTCGCGCCAAGGCCATTCTGGTTGCCGAAGCAGGTGGAGGCTGCGCTGAGTGCGGGTATGCCCGGTGTGCGCAGGCACTTCAGTTTCACCACCGTGACCCGGCAACGAAACGGTTCACGATTGCGGACCGCGGGCTGACGCGATCAATCGACGTTCTTCGTGAGGAAGCAGCCAAGTGCATCTTGCTGTGCTCGAACTGCCATGCCGAGGTCGAAGCAGGTGTGCGACGGCTCCCGTAAGATTCTGCGAGCTGACGCACCTCCGGTGTAGCTCAGTCGGTCCGGGGTATCTCAATTTGGCAGAGAGTTCGACTGTTAATCGAAAGGTTGTGGGTTCGAGTCCCACCCCCGGAGCTCCAGCAGCATCAGACGGCCCGCGACCAGCGGGCCGTTCTGCGTTCAGGGCGTCGCGGCCGCAGGAGGGCCCGCGGCCGCGGCGGCCTCCTCCAGGCGGTCGTCACCCCAGTACACGGCGTCGCCCACGATGGTGGTGGGAACGCCGACCGCCCCATCGTCCAGTGCGGCCTGGGTCGCCTCGGCCAGGGCGCGCTTGGTCGCCGGGTCCTCGACGCCAGCCCGGACGATCGCCCGGTCGAGCCCGGCGGCGAGCGCCACGGCATCGAGATCGTACGGCTCGGTGAGCGGTAGGCCGTCGGCGAAGTGGCGGGCGAACGCCGCTTGCGAGAACGCCCACAGCGCGCGGTGCTCGCGGGCGACGAGCGCTCCGCGCAGCGGCAGCAGCGAGTAGCTGGCCGCCGGCCAGCCCGGCGGCCAGCGCAGGGGCGGCAGGCCGTACCGGGCGGCGCGCTGCTCGCATTCGCGCATCCCGGCATCGCGCGTCACGTCATCGGTCAGGGACCAGGGCGTGCGGTCATGCGCCCGCAGCATGAATGCGAACGCCACCGGCTGGAGCTCGAGTGCGGGGCCGAGCACCGACGCGGCCCGGGCGAACGCGAGGTACGCATACGGCGAGTTGAAGTCGTAGATGAGGCGCGGGACGGCCACGGCCCGATCATCCCTCACACGGGAGGGCGGGACGCGGCTCCCGCCGCCAGCTCCTCGATGAGCCGCGAGGCCCGCACCGCGGGATCGACGTGGTCCAGCCAGGCCCCGACCGCCCGGGCTCGGTGACGCAACGCCTCGTCCTCGACGGCGCGGCCGACGGCCAGGCGCAGGGAGCGCCGCCCGACCATGCGACGGGGGATGCGCACGCCGACGCCGGCCCAGTCGACCCGGGCGGCGTTCTCGTTCATGTCGCCGGCCGACGGCACCGCCACGACGGCGCAGCCGCTGGCGAGCGCCCGCGCCACGGTGCCGTGCCCGGCGTGGCAGACCACCACGTCGCAGTGGGGCATCGTGCGGGCGTAGGACACCCACTCGACGATCCGGGCGTTCGCCGGGGTCGGGAGCGGCCGCGACGGGGGCCGGCGGTTCCAGGTGGCCAGCACCCGCACGGGCAGATCGGCCAGGCCCTCCAGGGCTGCGCGCAGCATCACGGGGTCGGCGTCCTGGGATGTCGACGGGGCGACCAGCACGAGCGGCGCGTCGCCCGGCGGCAGCTCCACCTCGTCGGCGGGCGGCTCCCACAGCAGCGGTCCCACCACCTGCGCCCAGGCCGGCCACGCGCGCTCGTACTCCAGCTGGGGGAACGTCCCGACCATCGTCAGCTCGCGGCTGAGGCCGCCGTGCGGCCAGTCCAGCGGATCCAGCCCCAGCCGCCGGCGCGTCTCGTTGAGCTCCACCCGCCCCAGCTCCTCTCCGCGGGCCACCAGCCCCGACAACGCGTCCCAGCTCCGCCGTCCCGCCACGGTGCGGGGCATGCGCGCCCCGAGCGAGTAGGGAGGGTGGCCGGTCGCGCCCATGGGGAACACGTGCGGGATGACGGTCGCCCGCGGCACCCCGTGCAGCTCGGCGGCCAGCGCCGGGGCCAGCGTGAGGATGTCGGCCACGACGACGTCGGGGGCCACCTCCTCCACCAGGCCCATGGTGTCGCGCGCGGCGCGCACGACCGCCTCGTAGGGCTTCAGCGGTCGCTCGCGGGTGGGGAACACCTGGTACTCCGGCGCCTGCGCGAACCGCAGCCCCTCGCCCTCGCAGACCGCGCGCCATCCCTCCCAGGTCTGGAGGGTGACGTCGTGACCCCGGGCCACGAGCGCCCGCCCCAGGGCCAGGAGCGGGAAGACGTGGCCCGGGTCGCCGAAGGCGCCCAGCAGCAACCGCAGCGGCCGGGCCCGCTCGTCGTCCAGCACCGTGTCCGGGACTCCCGGCGCCGGCTAGCCGTTCAGCTCGGCGATGAGCCGCAGCTGCTGGATGCGATCGTCCTTCGTGAAGGCGATCGGGGTCACGCCCAGGGTGCCGACGCCGGCCTCCTTGAAGGCGGCGAGGCGCTCCTTGACGTGCTCCTTGGGCCCGCACAGCGTCACGGCGTCGATGAGGTCGTCGGGGATCGCCGCCATCGCCTCGTCCTTCTTGCCGTCGAG
Organism: uncultured Solirubrobacteraceae bacterium; assembly: GCA_964642225.1. Classification (GTDB taxonomy): domain Bacteria; phylum Actinomycetota; class Thermoleophilia; order Solirubrobacterales; family Solirubrobacteraceae; genus JBBQCW01. Next base: position 6,328 of record CAZXNX010000033.1, read on the forward strand.
GTAGAGGTCCTGGATCTCCTTGGCCGCATCCTCGTAGCCGTACCGCTCCACGAGCTGCTTGTAGAAGTTCTTGTCCCGCGAGCCCATGCCGCCGACGTAGAGGGCGATGAACGGCCGCATGAGGTTGCGCGCGGCCTCCCAGTCCTCGCCGACGTACACCTGCACGCCGGGGGCGATCTCCACGTCGTCGATGGTCTTGGGCGGGCGGGAGCTGTCTTGATTGGCACGGTCCACACCCGTCTGGATCTCCTGGCGCATCACCGAGACGTGCTCGGGCGAGAAGAACATCGGGATCACGCCGTCGGCGATCTCCGCGGCCAGCTGGGTGTTCTTCGGCCCGATCGCCGCGATGAAGATCGGGATCTTGTCCTGCACGGTGGAGATGGTGAGCTTCAGCGCCTTGCCGGGGCCGTCGGGCAGCGGCAGGGTGATCGACTCGCCCTCGTAGACCACGCGCTCGCGGGCCAGCGCCATGCGCAGCACGTCCACGTACTCGCGGGTGCGGGTGAGCTGCTTGCCGAAGCGCACGCCGTGCCAGCCCTCGCTGACCTGCGGGCCGGACGTGCCGATGCCCAGGATCATGCGGCCGTCGGACAGCTGGTCGATGGTGGCCGCGGTCATGGCGGTCATCGCCGCCGAGCGGCCCGGGATCTGGAAGATGCCCGACGCCAGACGGATCGTGGACGTCTGCCCGGCCAGCCAGGCCAGCACCGTCGCGGTGTCGGACCCGTAGGCCTCCGCGGCCCAGACCGAGTCGTAGCCGAGTCGCTCTGCCTCCTGGACGATCTGCAACTGGTCGCTGCTGGTGAGGCCGAGGCCCCAGTATCCGATGTGAACTCCGAGTTTCATGGTGCGGTGCCTCGTTCTGGGACTGGGGGACTAGGGGATGGGGACGTCGCCGCCGTCGGTCAGCCCGCCACCGGGCTGCTCGAAGCGGATCTCGGGGACGACGCATCCCGGAGAGGTGCGCAGCAGGTAGCGGACCGCCTCGGCGATGTCGCCGGGGGTGATCATCTCCTCTGCGGGTACGTGCTGCTTGACGAAGTCGGTCATCGGCGTGTCGACGAACCCGGGGGCCAGCGCGGTGTTCTTGATGCCCGCCGAGGCGAGCTCCTTGTTCATCGCCTGCGTGAAACCGATGACGCCGTGCTTCGTGGCGGAGTACACCGACAGCCACGCCTCTCCCCGGATGCCGGAGATCGACGCGGTGTTGACGACCAGCGCGTTGCGGTGCTCGCGCCCGGCGGCCCGCAGCATCCCCATCGCCTCACGGTAGAAGAGGAAGATGGACCGCAGGTTGGTCGCGAGCTGCAGGTCGATCTTCTTGGTCGTCAGCTCGTCGACCGTCTCGCCGATGCCCACACCCGCGTTGTTGACCAGCACGTCGAGGCGGCCGAACCGGTCCTGGTGGCGCTCGACCACCGAGGCGATGGTTCCCTCGTCGCCGAGGTTGCCCGCGATGTGCTGCACGTCGTAGCCCTTCGCGCGCAGCTGCTCGGCCGCGGCGTCCAGCTTCTCGGGGCGACGCGCCGCGATGGTGAGGCCGTACCCCTCCTCGCCGAGCATGTCGGCGATCGCCAGCCCGATCCCGCTCGATGCACCTGTGACGATTGCCGCCCGTTCTGCCATCTGTGACCTCTCCTCGACGTCGATGACCAGCTTGTGCCCGGTATCCAATCACGGCCGTGCGGCGCTCGGGGTCCGGCGCCCCCGTAGGATCCCGACTCATGCCTCTCTCCCGTGCGGCTGCCGCTGGCAGCACCCTCCTCGCCTGCATCGTCCTCGCCGCTTGCGGTTCGTCCTCGTCCGACGCGCCCAAGACCGCCGCGACCACCCCGGCACCCACCGCCTCGGCGGCCGACTTCCCCGCGGTGAAGGGCAAGACGCTCCAGGACCTGCAGCGCGGGCTGCCTGACGGGCCGGTCTTCGCGCCCAGCGTGTCGGTGCTGAACAAGGGCACCAACCGCTTCGGCTTCGCGCTGTTCGACGCGGGCCGCAACCAGATCTCCGACGCCCCGGCCGCGCTGTACGTCTCCAAGGCGGACGGCAGCGACCTGCGCGGGCCGTTCGTCGCGCGCTCGGAGTCGCTGAAGGTCTCGCCGCAGTACCTGAGCAAGACGTCCTCCTCGGACCCCGACGCGGCGAAGTCCCTGTACGTGGCCGACGTGCCGTTCGACGGCAAGGGCAAGTACGCGGTCACCGCGATCGCCCGCCAGGGCGGCAAGGACTTCGCGACGACCACCTACGAGGTCGCCGTCGGCGGCAAGGGCGCCCAGCCGCCGGTCAAGGGGGAGAAGGCACCGAAGATCCAGACGCTGACCCCGGCGGACGTGGGTGGCGACATCGCCCAGCTCGACACGCGCCAGCCGCCGTCGCCGCAGCTCAACAAGGTCAACTACGCCGACGTGCTGGGCAAGAAGCCGATCGCCCTGCTGTTCGGCACGCCGCTGCTGTGCCAGAGCCGCGTGTGCGGCCCGGTGCAGGACATCTTCCTGGAGGAGCAGTCCAAGGGCCACGGCGACGTGCAGTTCATCCACCAGGAGATCTACAACGACAACGAGGTCAAGAAGGGCTTCCGCAAGCAGGTCGCGCAGTTCCGCCTGCCCACCGAGCCCTGGGTCTTCCTCATCGACCGCAACGGCGTCGTCCAGGAGCGCCTCGAGGGCGCCTACTCGGCGGGCGAGCTGCAGCGCGCACTGGCCAAGATCGAGAACACCCGCTAGCCCGTTCCTGCAGGACGGCCACCGGTGCGCGAAGATCCGCGCGCGCCGGTAGCTCAATTGGTCAGAGCAGCGGACTCATAATCCGTCAGACCTGGGTTCGAATCCCAGCCGGCGCATCGGCGGATCCACGGCGGCATCCCCCCGGCGGGTCCCGTCGATCACGGTAGGTTTGCGCCGTGGCTCCCGTCCTCTACCGCCTCGGTCACTTCTGCGTTCGCCGGCGGTACGTCGTCCTGGGGTTGTGGGCCGTCATCGTGGCGGCGCTCGTGGTGCTGTCGTTCAGCCTCGGCTCCAAGGCCAGCGACAACCTGTCGCTTCCGGGGACCGGCAGCCAGAAGGCGACCGACCTGCTCACGGAGCGCTTCCCGAGCCAGGCCAACGGCTCCAGCCCCATCGTCGTGCACACCGACACGGGCGACATGGTGTCGGGTGCCAACAAGGACGCGGTCGACAAGGCGATGTCCGTCGCCCGGGCGTCCGATCTCGTCGAGGCCGTCGTCAGCCCCTATGACGCGGCCGGCGCCGCGCAGGTGAGCAAGGACAAGAAGACCGTCTATTTCTCGGTGGCACTGAAGGACTCGATCGGCACGTACACGATCGTGCAGATCGAGGATCTCGTCGCCGACATCGAGGCGCCGCTGGACGACGCCAAGCTCGACAACGCCGCCGGCGGCGCGATGGGGCAGAAGATCTCCAAGTCGAGCACCGACAGCAGCGAGGTGATCGGCATCGTCGCGGCCATCATCATCCTGCTGCTCACCTTCGGCTCGGTCGTGTCCATGATGGTTCCGATCGCCACGGCGATCTTCGGCCTGGCCGGCGCCCTGAGCCTCATCACGCTGCTCTCGCACGTGGTGACGATCCCGACCGTCGGCCCGACCCTGGGCACGATGCTGGGGCTCGGCGTCGGCATCGACTACGCGCTCTTCCTCGTCTCGCGGCACCGACAACAGCTGGCCGACGGCATCGAGGTCCATGAGTCGATCGCCCTGGCCATCGCCACCACCGGCGGGGCCGTGCTCTTCGCCGGGACCACCGTCGTCATCGCCATCTGCTCCCTGGCGCTGGCCGGCATCCCGCTCGTGTCGGCGATGGGCTTCACCGCGGCGATCGCCGTCGTCACCGCGATCGTCGCGGCGCTCACGCTGCTGCCCGCCCTGCTGGCGGTGCTCGGCCCGCGCATCGACGCGTGGCGCATCCCGTTCATCAAGCGCACCGCGGCCGACACCGACCACGACACCTCGCGCTGGGCGCGTTGGGCCCACGGCGTGGCCGACCGGCCGTGGCTGGCGATGATCGCCGCCTTCGCGATCCTGATCCCGCTGGCCATCCCGACCCTCTCGATGCAGCTCGGTCAGGCCGACACGAGCCAGGGGCCGCCCGACGCCCAGTCCACGCAGGCCTACGACCTGATGACCGCCGGCTTCGGCGAGGGCATCAACGGGCCGATCCTCGTCACCGCCCAGCTCCCGGGTTCGTCGACCGACGCGGCCACACTGCAGCAGCTGGGGGAGGACATGGCCAAGGACGCCGACGTGGCCGCCGTGTCCCCGCCGACGCTCAACAGCGCCAAGAGCGCGGCGATCATCTCGGTGATCCCCAAGACCGGCCCGGCCGACGACAAGACCACCGACCTGGTCAACGAGCTGCGCGACACCACCATCCCCGCCGCCCTCAAGGGCACGGAGGTCGTCGCCTACGTGGGCGGGGCGACGGCGGGGTACATCGACCTGGCCACCGACATCGCCGACGCGCTGCCCCGCGTGATCATCACGGTGATCATCCTCAGCTTCCTCGTGCTGCTGCTGGCCTTCCGCTCGATCGCGATCCCGGCGCAGGCGGCGGTCATGAACCTGTTCGGCGTCGCGGCCTCATACGGCGTGATCGTGGCCGTCTTCCAGTGGGGCTGGCTCGACGGCGTGATCGGGCTGGACGGACCCGTGCCCATCGTGTCGTTCGTGCCGCTGATGATGTTCGCCATCCTCTTCGGGCTGTCGATGGATTACGAGGTCTTCCTCATGAGCCACGTGGAGGAGGAGTACACGGCCACGGGCGACAACCGCCGCGCCGTCGTCCGCGGGTTGTCCGCCAGCGCCAAGGTGATCACCTCGGCCGCGCTGATCATGGTCTTCGTCTTCGGCAGCTTCATGTTCAGCGGGGACCCGACCGTCAAGCAGTTCGGCCTCGGCCTCGCCTTCGCGATCGCCATCGACGCGACGGTGATCCGCTGCCTGCTCGTGCCCGCCCTCATGGTGATCATGGGCAAGGCCAACTGGTGGCTGCCGCACTGGATCGACCGCGTCCTCCCGCACGTCAGCGTCGAGGGCGGGAACTTCCTCGTGACCAAGGACGCCGCGGAGACGCGAGCCCAGACGGGCGTGCGGCTGAAGGACCTCGACGACGGCTGAGCACGCCGCCGCCGCGGCGGTAGCGGGGGAGAAATGGGGCGGTTGTGCCCCGGCGCGGAAGGAACCGCCGGTCCGGCGGCGAATCCCGGGTTCGCCCATGAAGCGATCCTCGAGCACTTCCACTCTCGCGCCGCCCGAAGCCGGTGGCCACCAAACTCTCTCGGACTACATCCAGGCCCGGTTCGACGAATTCTCGCGCTCGCAGAAGGATGTGGCGCAGTACATCGTCGACCATCTGGACGAGGTGGCCTTCGCGACAGCGGAGGAGCTGGCCCGGCGTGCCAACACGTCGAGCTCCACCGTCGTGCGGTTCTCCCAGGCCCTCGGGTTCGAGGGCTTTCCGGAGCTCCAGGGCTCTGCCCGCGAGGAGTACCGCCGCCGTCACGCCTCGGCCGACGCGGCCTCCGTGGGCGTGGGGATGGGCGGCTCGGCCGCTCCGCTCTTCTCGCTCGACCAGAACGAGTTCGAGCAGGCCCTGGCCGCCGATCACGTGAACATCGAGGAGACCGCCCGGCGCGTCTCGCGCACCGAGGTCGAATCGGCCATCGACGCGATCGTCGACTCGCCGCGCATCCTCATCGCCGGCACGGACCAGATGGCGTTCTTCGCCAGCTACCTGCGCCACCTGCTGATGCTCCTGGACGTGCGCGCCGAGATGGTCGCCAGCCCGTCGCAGGAGGGCCTCGCCCGTCTGGGGCGCATCGACGACCGCACGCTGGTGATCGGCCTGTCGGCCGGCCGCCCGCACCCGCTCGTCGTCCGTGCGATGAAGCTCGCCCGTCACCGCAAGGCGACGACGCTGGCCATCACCGACGCCACCCTGTCCGAGGTGGCCAAACTTGCCCAGATCCAGCTGTACTACTCGTCCGACAGCCCCGCGTTCGTGCGCTCGCACGCCGCGCTCCTGTCGGTCATCCAGTCGCTGGCCTACGGCGTCTACAGCCGGGATGCGGACCAGTACGCCGACCGCATCAAGGCCTTCCGCCTGAAGTAGCCGGTGCCGCGGGGGATCTCCCGCGGCCGTGACCCCGCCGGGCACGCTGCTCCGTATCATGGAGACATGCGTGACGAAGCGACCTTCCTGACCAAGAGCGGCCTTGCCGCCATGCTGAAGGGCGGCGTCATCATGGACGTCGTCGACGCCGAGCAGGCGCGGATCGCCGAGGCGGCCGGGGCGTGCGCGGTGATGGCGCTGGAGCGCGTTCCGTCCGACATCCGCCGCGACGGCGGTGTCGCGCGCATGTCGGATCCGAGCATGATCCGCGGCATCCAGGAGGCCGTGACGATCCCCGTCATGGCCAAGGCCCGCATCGGCCACTTCGCCGAGGCGCGCATCCTGGAGTCCCTCGAGGTCGACTACATCGACGAGTCCGAGGTCCTCACCCCGGCCGACGAGGCCAACCACATCGACAAG
>CAZXNX010000034.1:0-3658 GCA_964642225.1 uncultured Solirubrobacteraceae bacterium
GGCCCACGTGGAGCCCGAGCCGCCCGCCGCGGTCCAGCCCCCGGCCGTGGTCGACCTGGAGGCGCTGCGCGCCCTGTGGCCCGCCGTGGTCGACACCGTCAGCGCCGAGAAGGGCGTCCTGGGCGCCGTGCTGCGCGAGGCGCGCTGCACCGAGCTCAACGACGGGGAGCTCGTCGTCTGCTTCGCCGCCTCCAAGCCCTTCAACAAGCGCCGCGCCGACGACGCCGACAACCGCGAGGTCGTCCTGGAGGCGCTGCGCACCCTGAGCGGGCGACCGCTGCGCCTGCGCTACGACATCTACGACGACGCCGATCCCCAAGCCGTGCCCCCCGGTGCGACCCAGCCTCCCAACGAGGAGGAGATGATCGAGCGCTTCAAGCACGCGTTCGACGCCCGGGAGATCATCCCCGACGAGGAGCCCCAGCCCTGATGCCCCAGCCGAACATGCAGCAGATGATGAAGCAGGTCCAGCAGATGCAGGCGGACATGGTCAAGGCCCAGGAGGCGCTGAAGCTCGAGACGGTGAGCGCGTCGGCCGGCGGCGGCATGGTCACCGTGACGGTGAGCGGCGACCTGGAGATCAAGAGCCTGACCATCGATCCCGAGGCCATCGATCCCGAGGATCCGGAGCTGCTGCAGGACATGGTCACCGCCGCGGTCAACGAGGGCCTGCGCGCCGCGCAGGACCTGGCCGCCAAGCGGATGAGCGGCCTCACCGGCGGGATGGACCTCGGGTCCCTCGGCCTCCCGGGGTTCTAGCCGCACGCCATGCAGGCCCCTCCCGTCCAGCGGCTCGTCTCCGAGCTCGGCCGCCTGCCGGGCATCGGGCAGCGCACGGCCCAGCGCCTGGCCTTCCACCTCCTGCGGGTCGAGCCCGAGGAGGCGCTGGCGCTGGCCGACGCGATCCGCGAGGTCAAGGAGAAGATCCGGCTGTGCGAGGTCTGCTTCAACCTCGCCGACGAGCCGCGCTGCCGGATCTGCCTGGACGAGCGCCGGGACACGGCGATCATCTGCGTGGTGGAGGAGCCCGGCGACGTCATCCCCATCGAGCGCACCCACGAGTTCCGCGGGCGCTACCACGTGCTCGGCGGCGCGCTCTCGCCGATCGACGGGATCGACCCCGAGCACCTGAAGATCACCGAGCTGTACGCCCGCGTCGACGGCGGCGAGGTGACGGAGGTCGTGCTGGCCACCAACCCGACCACCACGGGGGAGGCGACCGCGCTGCACATCGCCGCGGGCCTGCGCCAGCGCGCCCCGCAGCTGACCATCACCCGGCTGGCGTCGGGCCTGCCGGTGGGCGCCGACCTGGAGTACGCCGACGAGGTCACCCTCGGCAAGGCCATGACCGGCCGGCGCGCGCTGTGACGCCCCAGGCGCTGGCCGAGCGCATCGCGGCGGCCGGGGAGGCGGCCCGCGCGGCCGATCCCCCGCCCGGCCCGCCGCCCCATGAGGACATGCAGTGGATCCCGGGCGGCACGTTCTCCATGGGCGGCGAGGGGTTCTACGACGAGGAGGGCCCGGTCCGGCCCGTCGCCGTCGACGGCTTCTGGATGGACACGGCGCCGGTGACCGTGCGCGCCTTCCGCCGCTTCGTCAAGGAGACGGGCTACGTCACCGTCGCCCAGCAGGAGCTGGATCCCGCGCTGTTCCCCGGCGCCGACCCCGCGCTGCTCGTCCCCGGCGCCCTGGTCTTCCGCGGCACCCCCGGGCCGGTGCGCCTGGACGACTTCCGCGCCTGGTGGGCCTGGCAGCCCGGCGCGCGGTGGGACCGCCCGGACGGCCCGGGCAGCGACATCGCCTCGCGCGCCGACCACCCCGTCACCCAGATCTCCTACGACGACGCCGTCGCCTACGCCACCTGGGCGGGCAAGGCGCTGCCCACCGAGGCCGAGTGGGAGCGCGCGGCCCGCGGCGGCCTGGAGGGCGCGATCTTCGCCTGGGGCGACGAAGAGGTCCCCGCCGGGGAGCGCCTGGCCAACACGTGGCAGGGGCAGTTCCCGTGGGAGAACACGCTGGAGGACGGCTACGAGCGCACGTCGCCCGTCGGCACGTATCCCCCCAACGGCTTCGGCCTCATCGACGCGACCGGCAACGTGTGGGAGTGGACGGCCGACTTCTTCACCCGCCGCCACCCGGACGAGCCCGAGGTGCGCGCCTGCTGCGCGCCGCCGCCGCGCAACCCGGCCGTCCTGACGCCCGACGACAGCTATCGCGCCGAGGACGCCATGCCCGGCGTGCCGCCGACCCCCCGCCGCGTGATCAAGGGCGGATCGCACCTGTGTGCGCCCAGCTACTGCCTGCGCTACCGCCCCGCGGCACGCCAGGGCGAGGCGATCGACACCGCCACCTCGCACATCGGGATGCGGTGCATCGTGCGCCCCGGCGCGGCGCAGTCGTCGCGCTGACCGCGACGTTCGTATCCTGTCCAGCCCATGCCCGAGCGCGCGCCCACCATCGTCATGAAGTTCGGCGGCACCTCCGTCGCCGATGCCGAGCGGATCAAGAACGCCGCCGCCCGCATCGTGGCCAAGGCCGAGGCCGGGCACCGCGTCGTCGCCGTGCTGTCGGCCCGGGGCAAGGAGACCGACCGGCTCATCGCCGACGCACACGAGGTCTCCCCGGTCCCGGACCCGCGCGAGATGGACATGCTGCTGTCGACCGGCGAGCGCGTCTCCTGCGCGCTGTGCGCGATGGCCATCAACGACCTCGGCCACCGCGCGATCTCGCTCACCGGCTCGCAGGCGGGCATCGTCACCGACACCTCGCACACCAAGGCCCGCATCATCGACGTGCGCGCCGACCGCATCCGCGACGCGCTGGACCAGGACAACATCGTGCTCGTCGCCGGCTTCCAGGGGGTGTCGACCTCCAAGGACGTCACCACGCTGGGCCGCGGCGGCTCCGACACCACGGCGGTGGCCGTCGCCGCCGCCGTCGGCGCTGACGTCTGCGAGATCTACACCGACGTGGCCGGCGTCTTCTCCGCCGATCCCCGGATCGTGCCGGACGCGCGCCTGCTGCCCACGCTCTCCTTCGAGGAGATGCTGGAGATGTCGTCGTCGGGCGCCGGGGTACTGCAGCTGCGCAGCGTCGAGTACGCGCGCAACCACGGAGTGCGGATCCACTGCCGGTCCAGCTTCGAGGACGGACCAGGTACTGTCGTAGTCTCCGAAGAGGACACCGTGGAACAGCCGCTCATCACCGCCGTCACCCATTCCACCGGCGAGGCCCGGGTCACGCTCAAGGGCGTGCCGGACACCCCGGGGATCGCCGGGCGCGTCACCACCGCGCTCGCCGAGTCGAACGTCAACATCGACATGATCATCCAGAACGAGCCGGTGACGGAGGGGCAGCGCGCGGACATGTCCTTCACCGTTCCGCGCGAGGACGTGCCGGCCGCCCAGGCGGCGCTGGCGCCGCTCCTGGCCGAGCTGGGGATCGAACTGGCCACCGACGAGTCGATGGGCAAGGTGTCGATCGTCGGCGCCGGCATGAAGTCCCACCCGGGCGTCGCCGCCAAGGTCTTCACCACGCTGGGCGAGAACGGCATCAACATCGAGATGATCGCCACCTCCCCGATCCGGATCTCCTGCGTCGTCTCCGGCGACAAGGTCCCCGACGCGGTCCGGGCGCTGCACAGCGCGTTCGCCCTGTC
>CAZXNX010000034.1:3758-5039 GCA_964642225.1 uncultured Solirubrobacteraceae bacterium
CCGGCGACAAGGTCCCCGACGCGGTCCGGGCGCTGCACAGCGCGTTCGCCCTGTCAGGCCCCGACACCATCCGCCCCGAGAAGCCCTTCGGAGAGTTCGCATGAGCGCGCTGCCGCGTGTCGCGGTCGTCGGCGCCACCGGCGCCGTGGGGCAGATCATGCTGCGCACCCTGGAGCGCCGCGGCTTTGCGGCCGAGGCCGTGGTGCCGTTCGCCAGCGCGCGCTCGGCCGGCAAGGAGCTCGAGGGCTACGGCATCATCCAGCCGCTCACCGAGGAGACCGTCCAGGGGTACGACGTGGCGCTGTTCTCCGCCGGCGGCTCCACCTCACGGGAGTGGGCGCCGCGCTTCGCCGCCCACGGCGCGATCGTGGTCGACAACTCGTCCGCCTTCCGCATGGACCCGGACGTGCCGCTGGTGGTCAGCGAGGTCAACCCCGAGGCGCTCGACCACGCGCCCAGGGGCATCATCGCCAACCCCAACTGCACCACGATGGTCGCGATGCTGCCGGTGAAGGCGCTGCACGACCAGTTCGGGCTGACCGGCCTCGTCGCCACCAGCTTCCAGGCCGCCGGCGGCGCCGGGCAGAAGGGCATGGACGAGCTGGCCGAGCAGGTCCCGATCCTCAGCGAGGACCGCGAGATCCTCGTCAGCGACGGCCACTCGGCCGCCCGCCTGGTGCAGTCCGAGGTGCACGCCAACACGCTCGCCTTCAACGTCGTGCCGCTGCTCGGCACGCTGGGCGAGAACGGCTACACCGACGAGGAGATGAAGCTCCAGAACGAGTCGCGCAAGATCCTCGGGCTGCCGGACCTGGCCATGAGCCCGACCTGCGTGCGCGTCCCCGTGATGGTCGGCCACTCGATCGCCATCCGGGCGAGCTTCGAGCGCGAGGTCGACCTCGACGTGGCGCTGGGCGCCCTGGGCGACTTCCCCAACCTCCTGGTGGAGACCGCGCCGACGCCGCTGGAGTGGGCCGGTCGCGACGAGACGATCGTCGGGCGGGTGCGCCGCGACCTCGCCGACCCGCGGGTCCTGAACTTCTTCGTGGTCGGCGACAACCTGCTCAAGGGCGCGGCGCTCAACACCGTCCAGCTCGCCGAGCTGGTGGTCGCGCGGGGCCTCGTCGGCTCCCGCGCCTAGCCCCGCTCGTCGTATCCCGGGGTGATCCAACTGATGCCCCCGGGGGGGGGATAACTTGGATGACGCCCCGGCAGCGGGGCCGCGAACACACGCCCCCGCGCCGGCGCCCCCTCAGGCGACCTCGACCCCCTGCCCGAAGG
>CAZXNX010000034.1:5049-12694 GCA_964642225.1 uncultured Solirubrobacteraceae bacterium
CCACCGACGCGGCCGGCAACCGCGCGCGGCCCACGGTCGTGGAAGACCGCGTGCGGCCACGGCGCCGTTAGGCGACCTCGACGCCCTTCCAGAAGGCGACGCGGTCCTTGATCTCGGCGGCCGCGTCTTTGGGCTCGGGGTAGAACCAGGCGGCGTCGGTGTTCTGCTCGCCGTCGACCACCACGGAGAGGTAGCTGGCCGTGCCCTTCCAGGGGCAGACGGACGACTGGTCGCTCTCGGTGAAGTACTCCTCGGCGATGGCGCTGCGCGGGAAGTAGTGGTTGCCCTCGACGACGACGGTGTCGTCGGACTGGGCGATGACGGTGTTCTTCCAGGTGGCGGTCGGCATGCGGCTCCTTGCAGAGGGGGTGTCCTCCACAGGGTACGAAGTGGCCACCGCGGGCAGTTCACGCCGCGCGGCCGCTGCGATGCTCAATATGCGTGTCGTACGCGCATATTGAGCATCGGGGTGCGGCGAAGGGGTGCTACCAGCCGGAGCCGGCGGCGACGGTCGCGCCGGCACCCTCGCCGACCGAGCCGACCACCGAGGTCGTCCAGTCGATGACCGCGGTCGGCTTGACCACGTGGCGCTGCAGGCCCAGGTCCTTGGGGCTCAGGCCGAGGGCCAGGCCCACGAGCTGGGGGAGGTGCAGGACCGGCATCTGCAGGCTGCGGCCGGCCGCGCGCTCGGCGAGCGGCTGCTGCAGGTCCAGGTTCAGGTGGCACAGCGGGCACGGCGTGACCACGCAGTCGGCCTCGGCGTCGACCGCGTCACCGAGGTGACGGCCGGCCTGGGCCAGCGAGGCCTGCTTGTTCATGGTGATGATCGGGAAGCCACAGCACTTGTGGGACCCGGCGTAGTCCACGACGGTGCCGCCGAGCGCCTCGATGACCAGGCCCAGGTACGTGTCCCGGGGCTGCTCGTGGCTGATGTCCAGCCGGTCGGTCGGGCGCACGATGTAGCAGCCGTAGAACGGGCCGACGCGCAGGTCGGTCAGCGGGCGCACGACCTTGGAGCGCAGGTTGTCCAGCCCGATCTCCTCGACCAGCACCCACAGGAAGTTCTTGTTGGCGATGCCGGCCTCGTAGGCGAGGCCCTCGGGCTCGAGGGTCTCGTTGACGTGCGCGCGGTACTCGGCGTTGGCGTCGAGCCGCTGCTGGCACTCGCTCTGCGCGCCCTGGCAGGTCGAGCAGATGTTCATCATGAGATCCGCGCCCTTGGCGATCTCCTGCTGGGCGAGCGCGAACGTGCGGGCGTTGAGCGTGTCCGCCAGCTCCTGGTTGTGCTCGGCGATGACGCCGGCGCCCGTGCAGCAGGCACGGTCCAGGGGGACGAGCTCGATGTCGAGCATCGGGGCGACCTTCGCCATCGAACCGTGGAGCTCCGGGGTGAAGCCGCGGCTCACACAGCCGGGCCAGTAGGCGACCTTCATCAGAACGAACTCCCTTCTTGGCCGGGAACCTCGGGGGTTGCCCCGGAGCTCACGGCGACGGTGGCGTCGTCGACGGCGTCGACCGCGATCTCGGCGTTGTCCTCGTCGGTCCCGAAGTAGAGGTTGAGCTCGTAGCGCTCATCCTCCGCGGCGACCTTCTCGAAGATCCGCTGGACCTGCTTGAGGTCGGGCTTGTCGAGCTTGTGGGGCTTGAGGGCCACCATCGGCTTGACCTTGCCGCGCAGCACGGCGCGGGTGATGACCGGGAGCGAGTCCAGCAGCTCCAGGCCGGCGGCCGGCGCGAACTTGCCGAACCACGAGTCGCCGCCCAGCGAGCGGGGCAGCAGCTCGGCCTCGTGCAGCAGGCCGCCCTGGCGCACCAGGGTCACGAAGGCCTTCTCGTGACGGTGGCCGTTGTTGCGGTCGTCGATGCCGTAGTCGCTGCCGGCCTTGCGGCGCAGGCGCATGATCTGGTTCATCGGCGCCACGCCCTTGGGGCAGGCCTCGATGCACTTGAAGCAGTGGGTGCAGTCGTACATGCCGTGCGGGTCCTCGGCGAGGTCCTTCAGGCGCTCGGCGTGCTGGGCGTCGCGCGGGTCCCCGGCGAAGCGGTAGGCCTTGGCCATCGCGGCGGGGCCGATGAACAGCGGGTCGACCTCCATCGAGAGGCAGTCCGAGACGCAGGCGCCGCACTGGATGCAGGCCATCGTCTGGGTCACGTCGACCATCGACTCGCGGGGCACGATGTACTCGCGCTCGGGCACCGGCTCCTTGGCCAGCAGCCACGGCGTGACGCGCTGGATCTTCTTCCAGTGGACCGCGTCCATGTCGACGATGAGGTCCTTGATGACGGGCATGTTGCCCATCGGCTCGACCTCGATGACCCCGTCCTTGGAGCGGCGCACGGCCTCGTCCAGGTGGGTGTGGCAGGCCAGGCCCGGCTGCCCGTTGATGCGGACGCCGCAGGAGCCGCAGATCGCGGCCCGGCAGGAACAACGGATCCCGATGGAGCCGTCGCTCTCGTTCTTGGCCTGCAGGATGCCCTCGAGCACGGAGCGGTGCGGCTCGAGCTCGATCTTGTGCTCGTCCCAGTAGGGCGCCTCGCCCGATTCCGGGTCGTAGCGGCGCAGACGAAGGGTGAATTCGGCCATTAGTACTTGCGCTCCTCGGGCTGCCACTGGGTGATGGTCACGGGGGAGTAGGAGAGCTCGGGGCTCCCGTCCTCGCCCCGCGTGACGTCGATGTGCTTGAGCCACACCTCGTCGTTGCGGTCCGGGTAGTCGACCCGGAACTGCGCGCCACGCGACTCCTTGCGCTCGAGCGACGCCGCGACGATCGCGTCGGCGCAGGTGAGCATGTAGTCGAGCTCGATGGCGCCGAGCACGTCCTGGTTGAAGACGCTGCCGCGGTCGTCGACGTAGGCGGTCTTGGCCTCCTCCTTCAGGCGGCCGACGACCTCCTGGGCCTTGAGGAGCCCCTCCTCGTCGCGGTACACCGCGGCGTACCGGTTCATGACCGTGCCGAGCTCGTTCTTGATCTCCGACACGCGGCGGCCGGTCTTGGGGCGGGCGATGATCGCGTCGATCTTCGCCTGGTCCCTGGCCTGCTGGTCGCCGTTGTAGGTCGGCATCGGCATGCCCTTGGCCCGCTCCGCGGCGTGCTCGCCGGAGCGACGCCCGAAGATCAGCGTGTCGAGCAGCGAGTTCGCGCCCAGGCGGTTGCCGCCGTGGACGGAGACGCAGGCCACCTCGCCGGCCGCGTAGAGCCCGGCGATCGGGGTCTGGCCCCAGATGTCGGTCTTCACGCCGCCCATGATGTAGTGCATCCCCGGGCGGATCATGATCGGCTCACGGGTGATGTCGACGCCGGCGAAGTCCTTGCCGATGTTGACGATCTCGCGCAGCGCCTCGAGCGTGCGCTTGCGGGGGACGACGGTGATGTCGAGCCAGATGCCCTGGCCGTCCGGGCCGACGCCGCGGCCCTCGTTGATCTCGGTCTGCTCGGCGCGGGAGACGACGTCGCGGGACGCCAGCTCCATCTTGTTGGGCGCGTACTTCTCCATGAAGCGCTCGCCCTCGCTGTTGAGCAGGTGCGCACCCTCGCCACGCGCGCCCTCGGTGATGAGGAAGCCGTTCTCGGCCAGCGTGGTGGGGTGGTACTGGATCATCTCCATGTCCATCAGCGGGGCGCCGATGTCGAAGGCCTGGGCGATCCCGTCCCCGGTGCAGATGAGGGCGTTGGTGGTCGGCTTGAAGCACTGGCCGGCGCCGCCCGAGGCGAGGATGACCGACTTGGCGCGGAAGGTCTGGAGCTCACCGGTGCGGATGTTGCGCGCCACACAGCCGCAACAGGCGCCGTCATCGTCGAGCAGCAGGGAAGTCGTGAACCACTCCTCGTAGCGCGCGACCGACTCGTGGTGCTTCATGAGCTGCTCGTAGAGCACGTGCAGCAGGGCCTGGCCGGTGATGTCCGCGACGTAGGCCGTGCGCTTCATCGAGGCGCCGCCGAAGGCGCGCAGGTCGATGGCGCCGCTGTCGTTGCGGTGGAACGTGACGCCGATGTGCTCGAGGTGCATGACCTCGGCCGGCGCCTCGCGGCACATGATCTCGATCGCGTCCTGGTCCCCGAGGAAGTCCGAGCCCTTGACGGTGTCGTAGGCGTGGGAGCGCCAGTCGTCGTCGGGGCTCACCGCCGCGTTGATGCCACCGGCGGCCGCCACGGAGTGGGATCGGACGGGGTGGACCTTGCTCATGATGGCGACCGACGCTCCCGCGTCAGCAGCCGCCAGGGCGGCACGCTGACCGGCAAGTCCGGCGCCGATGATCAGAACGTCATGGTCTGCAGGCATGGCTCGCTCGGAAAGAGGGGTTGACGGGGAGTGATCCTATAGGTCTACGGCCCGTCGACGACCCGCGATGAATGGGGCCGAATCCACGCCAAAATGGTCGGATATGGCGCTGTGTGCGCCGCATCACGGGCTCCCGGCGCAGTCGCCGGGGCGGGTTCTCAAACGGTGGGGGCGGGCGAGCTGCCCAGCGCGTCGCCGAGCGCGCGGCGCACGCGATCGGTGGTGACCATCCCGCGGACCACGCCGTCGTGGTCCAGCACGATCAGGCCGCCGAGCCGGCGCAGCGCGTCGGAGGCCAGCAGCTCCTCCAGGCTCTCGTCCGGCGACACGCACGAGCGGTGGCCGTCGGCCACGTCGAGCACCTCGCGCACGGGGAGCAGCGGGTGGCCGGCGCGCACGGCGGTGTCGACCCGCTCGCGGGTGAGCACGCCGAGGTAGTGGCCGGCGTTGTCGACCACCGGGAACCAGGGCGCCTGGTAGCGGTGGAAGAACCAGTCGTCGGCGTCGCGCACGGCGGTGTCCTCGGGGACGGCCACCGGGTCGGCGTCCATCACGTCGGCGGCGGTGACGCCGTCGATCTGCGAGGCCACCACGCTGGAGGCCACCGCGCCGCGGGCCGCCTGCGCGAGGAAGAGGCCGAGCACCCCGAGCCACAGCCCGTCGATCGGGCGGTCGCCGATCACGAGGTACAGCCCGACCCCGATGAGGAGATAGCCGAAGCCCTGGCCCAGCCGGCCGCTGAGCAGCGTGGCCTTGTTGCGGTCGCCGCTGATGCGCCAGGCGATGGCGCGGGCGATGCGGCCGCCGTCGAGCGGGAAGGCGGGGATGATGTTGAAGAGCAGCAGGAAGACGTTGATCGCGGCGAGCCAGCCGAGCAGGGCCAGGGCCGGGGTGGCCGTGTCGATCGTCAGCGAGGCGGCGTCCATGAAGGAGTTGGTGTCCGACGCCAGCGCGCTGATGCCGATGCAGATGGCGATGATCACCACGGTGACCAGCGGGCCGGCCGCGGCGACGCGGAACTCCTCGCCCGGGGTGCGCGAATCGCGGTCCATCTTGGCCACGCCGCCGAAGAACCACAGGTCGATGCCGGTGATCCCGATGCCGTCGCGCCGGGCGGCCAGGGCATGCCCGAGCTCGTGCAGCAGGATCGACAGGAAGAACAGGGCGCCCGCGAGCACCGCCATCACGTAGGCCTGGGTGCTCGAGCCGCCCAGGATGTCGCGGAAGTAGCCCGACAGGCCCCAGATGATCAGGAAGAGGGCGAAGAACCAGCTGTAGGTCGCCCCGATGCGGATGCCCAGGATCTTCGCCAGGGGAATGCTGTTGCCGGTGCCCATTGTCTTGATCGTCCCACAGCCAGTGCGTGCGCGGGGCGGTCTGCGGTTCACTCAGCCTTGCGGGGTGTGCCGCTCGATGATGCTCGCGAAGTCGGTGGAGGCCGGCAGCGTGCCGTACTCCAGGCCCGCGTCCCCGCCCAGCCGCGAGGCACAGAACGCGTCGGCCACGGCGGCCGGCGCGTTGCGGATCAGCAGCGAGGCCTGCAGGGCCAGCGCCATCCGCTCGACGATGCGCCGGGCCCGGATCTCCAGATGCTCGGGGTCGGTGAACTCGTCGCGCAGGGCGGCCACGTGGGCGTCGAGGCGGGCGTCGTTGCCGGCGGCCAGGTCGACCTCGTCGAGGAACGCGCCCAGCGCGCGCGGCTCCTTGCCGATCGCCCGCAGGACGTCGAGCGCCATCACGTTGCCCGAGCCCTCCCAGATGGAGGACAGGGGCGCCTCGCGGTACAGGCGCGGCATGCCGGAGGCCTCGTCGTAGCCGTTGCCGCCGTGACACTCGAGCGCCTCGTAGGCGTGGTTGGGCTGGCGCTTGCACACCCAGTACTTGCTCACCGCGGTGGCCAGGCGCTTGAACGCCTGCGCGTCCGCGTCGCCGCCGGACGCCTCGTCGTAGGCGCGCGACAGGCGCAGGGCGGTGACCGTCGCCGCCTCGGACTCGATGGCCAGGTCGGCCAGGACGTTGCGCATGAGCGGCTGGTCGATGAGCGTCCTGCCGAAGGCGCTGCGGTGGGCGGCGTGCCAGGTGGCGCGCGCCACGCCGGAGCGCATCGCGGCGGCCGAGCCGATCACGCAGTCCAGGCGGGTGTGGCCGACCATCTCGATGATCGTCGGCACGCCGCGGCCGGGCTCGCCGAGCATCCACGCGGTGGCGGCGTGGAACTCGGGCTCCCCCGAGGCGTTGGACTTGTTGCCCAGCTTGTTCTTGAGCCGCTGGAAGTGGATGGTGTTGCGGGTGCCGTCCGGCAGCACGCGCGGCATGACGAAGCAGGAGAGCCCCTCGTCGGTCTGGGCGAGCACCAGGAACACGTCGCACATCGGGTCGGAGGTGAACCACTTGTGGCCGGTGATGCGGTACTCGGCGCCCTCCCCGCCGCCGTTGACCGGGATGGCGTAGGTGGTGTTGGCCCGCACGTCGCTGCCGCCCTGCTTCTCCGTCATCGACATGCCGCAGATGGCGCTGCCCTTCTCGGCGGCGGGGCGCAGCTCCGGGTCGTAGGTGGTGGCGGTGAGGAGCGGGACCCACTGCGCGGCGAGCTCCGGCGTGGCCTCGAAGGCGGGCACGGCGGCGAAGGTCATGGTGATCGGGCAGCAGAAGCCGGCCTCGGCCTGCATGCCGCTCATGTACACGGCGGCACGGGCCACGTGGGCGCCGTCCCGATCGGTGTTCCAGGGCAGGGCGTGCAGCTCGTCGGCGACGCCGCGGGCCATCAGCTCGTGCCAGGCGGGGTGGAACTCGACCTCGTCGATCCGGTTGCCGAACCGGTCGTGGGTGTGCAGCACCGGCTTGTTCTCGTTGGCCAGCCGGCCCCACTCCATCGGCGCGCCGCCCCAGAAGGCGCCGACCTCCGACGCGCGCTCGCGCGCCCAGCCGCCGCCCTCGCGCTCCAGCCCCTCGACGAGCGGGACGTTGTCCTCGAACAGGTTGCGGTCCTCCAGGGCCGGCACCTGGTTGCGCACCTCGTGGGTGACGAACGGCGCGGTCGGGCGATCAGTGAGCGACGACATGGGGGACCTCCTGGGAGACGGAACGCAGGGCGAAGGAGACGAGGCCGTCGACGAGGGCGTCGGCCTCGGCGGTGTCGGCCCCGACGGTGGCCGGCCCGCCGACGCCGAGGGGTGCGACGAGGGCTTCACCGAGGGCGCCGACGAGCGCCGCGGCGCTGAGGTCGACGTCCTGGGCGGGAAGGTCGCCGGCGGCGACGCCCTCGCGCAGGACCCGGGCGAAGTGCGCGGCGAACGCGCCGCGGAAGACCAGGCGCTCGGCCTCCACGGCCGGGTCGACGGGCTCGGCCAGCAGCGCCCAGGCC